>JABIBH010000200.1 GCA_018652925.1 bacterium
CTGGACCCGAAACAGAGTGCCGGAGAGCATGAATCAGCCGATCCAAAAAGTGACTTTATGTATCTGCTCAAACCCGGGTGTGTGGCGATTTCTTCCTTCATCCCAAAACGGGTAACTTCCAGCCAAAGTAGCAGGGAAACCTGAGCCCAGGCATCGGCCAGAGATTCCATACCACGCTCGAAAAACCGTTTCAGGCTTGTGTTGCAAAGGTAATTTCCACGACCCATTAAACGTCGATATTTCAGTTTCTGGAATGCGTGATGCAACAGAGGCAAATCAGTGTTCATCAACTGATTCTGAAGGGCAATTGTATTTGTCGAAATGACAACACGCACGCCCGAGCCAGCACGAGTCAACAGCGGTGTCAGATATGCCAGCGATTTACCGACGCCAGTACCGGCTTCAACAAGCATCGGAGTTCGACTGTCCAGTGCTCCGGCAACATCACGACCCATTATCCCCTGTGCTTCACGAGGAATAAAACTATCACCATAAAGCGTTCCCAGGCCATCGGGATCTACCAGCCATTTTGAAAGTTTAACAGGATCTCGTGGTACTGTTACTGGCCCAGAGTGCATCACACCTGGATTCTCATCTTCCCATCTTGTAAACGGATTTGAAACAGTAGTGCTGACAATTTCATTCAGTAAATCTAGAATTCCACCAGAGAGAACAGAGAAAGATGCCAGATTGCTGCGGCATCGTTCACGCATTTCTAGAGAAAGGCCAGCCCAAAACTTCAGCCCATTCCAGAAGAGCCAACCTTCTCTGCGTAGTGTCTGTTCAGCAGCGAGCCTGTCTGACACACAAAGATGAATTTCAGAGCCGGCATCAAGTGGTGAAACTAAAGACCAGATAAATCCTCTTTGAACAAAGAGATGGTCCTTACCATTTTTTACAATCTCAGCAGAACTGCCATCAATAATAATGACTGATCCCTGTTCAATTTCGTCGATGTGATGCAAGTCGCTGACTTCAAATATTGAGGATGGATCACGAAGATTTAGTAGAAGATGTGCAGAATCGTCAAGTTGCACCGACAGAAAAAGTGCTTTGCTACTACTCATCAATGGCCTCAGTTTTAATCAACAATAGCAATTGCTCTTCAGTTAGAATTTTTATTTCAAGCTTACGGGCCTTATCCAATTTGCTGCCAGCTTTCTGGCCAGCAACAAGGTAGCTGGTTTTGGAGCTGACTGACCCGGTTACTTTTCCACCATGCTTTTTAATCAGTGCCTTGGCTTCACTACGAGTCATTTTTTCCAAAGTACCGGTAATTACAAAGGTCAATCCGGAAAATGTCTCAATAGTAATTACAGGAACCTGTTCAACCTCAAGCAGGTAATTGCATTCAAGTAACTCGCTGAGCATTGTCTGAGTATCTTCAGAGCTGAACCATGCAATAATTTCTGCAGCAACAATTGGCCCGATATCTTCCAGCTCTTCAAGAGTCTCCTGAGATAACTTCTCCAACTCACTTATATTTAACGAGTTGCGAGCAAGAATAGCTGCAGTGGTAATACCAACCTGAGGGGTTCCCAAAGAAAATATTTTATTCGTCCAAGGTCGCTTTTCCGATGCCTTCAAGCCTGTAATCAACCTGGTTGCCGACTTATCTCCCAGGCCAGGAAGCACTCGAAGTTCATTATGTTGAAGCTTGAAAATATCCTGAATAGAGTTCAGCTTTCCAGATTCAATAAATGTATCAATCCACTTCCCACCCAAACCTTCAATATCAGCAGCGTCACGGCTAACAAAATGCCTCAATCTGGCAGACAGCCTAGCAGCGCAATGATAGTTCACACATTTGACCGCAACCTGCCCTTCAGGACTTTCAGTACGACTGTTGCATATTGGACAGTACTCTGGTTGGGGGATTTCACTTTCACTGCCTGATCTCTGATCTTTCAATGCTGAAAGTATCTTAGGAATTACATCGCCACCTTTGGCAACAACTACTGTGTCGCCTATTCTGATATCCTTACGCTCAATCTCTTCCCAGTTATGACGTGTGGCTCTGGAAACCAGCGATCCTGCAAGCTGAACCGGTTCAAGTTCTGCAACAGGAGTTATCACACCAGTCCGCCCAACCTGAAGAGTTATATCTTTCAGAACGGTTTCAACTTCTTCAGCAGCATATTTGTAGGCAATTCCCCATCGGGGCGCTTTAGCAGTACTACCCAGAGCTTCACATTGAGCCAGATTATCGAGCTTGATTACAGCTCCATCAATTTGGTAATCCAGTTCATTTCGTTTTGCTTCCAGCTGCTCAAGAACTGAACGAATATCTTCGATGGTTTTTGTCGTTCGGAAAAATGGATTCACCGGCAAATTCAGTGCTTCAATTGCAGCAATCTCCTGCTGGTGAGTTTCAAAAAGTTCTGAACCGTCACAGTTGAACAATCTATAGAAAA
>JABIBH010000201.1 GCA_018652925.1 bacterium
AAATCCCGCCAAAAGACTGAGAAAATCAGGGAAAGAAAGAAATGATTTTGTTGCTGCAAATTTATTTTTCATCTGCAGAACATAGCTTCAAGTCAACTTGTTTGCAATAGGTCAGACATGTCAAATCGTCTTATTTTTTTATACAACCCCTGTCTGGACATGCCTAGTTGTTTTGCAGCAATTGTTTTACTACCACATGATGCAGCAATTGCTTTGCGAATCAGATATCTTTCAAGCAGTTCTGTTGCTTCAGTCAAGGGTCTCAAGCTAACCAGGTCATGAGCCTCAACTTCCCGTCCTGCTGCTTTTTTAACCTCTAAAGATAATTGCCCCAGCTTTATGCATCTACTATCTCTATTTAGTGCACACCATCTTCTGGTTTCATTCTCCAGCTCTCTCACATTGCCAGGCCATTGATATGATTGCAGTGCATAAAGTGCTTCTTCTTCAATTTCAGTTCTGTGTTGTTGGCCGCGATTTTGTTGTAAAAAATAAGACAGCAAATAAATAATGTCCTCTGGCCTTCGCCTCAAGGGTGGTATTGAAACCTGCACTACCATTAATCGATAATATAAATCAAGCCGGAATTTGCTTTGTATAATTTCCTCTTGAAGATTCTTGTGGGACGCTGAAATAATCCTGACATCGATTTCTCTGTCTTGTAACTCTCCTATTCTTCGCAGCTTTTTTTCCTGGATTACTCTCAATAATTTTATCTGCATGTTAACAGGCATATCTCCAATCTCATCAAGGAAAAATATGCCGCCATTTGCTGATTCCAATAAACCGGTTTTGTCACCAATAGCACCTGTAAATGAACCTGATTTATGGCCAAATATCTCACTTTCAAAAAGCGATTCCGGCAAGGATGCACAGTTTACTCCAACCATAATTTGTTGGCTCCGTAGGCTTCGCTGATGAATCAATTTCGCAAACAGTTCCTTGCCCGTACCGCTATCGCCATTCAATAGAACATTGACATCGCTTGTTGCGATACTAATTGCTGTTGAACAAGCCTCACATATCTCCCTGGAGACTCCAACAATTCCTGGTGCTCCGTCAACAAATTCAGGGTCTGGTAACTCCCTTCTGCGAGGCAGATATACAGGGATACGAGTCTTCCCTGTCGACTCATAATTTTTGGGATCAAAGAGCTCTTTTTGTTGTCGGCGGTGGTGTTCTGCAATCAGGTCATGAGTTACATTTTGAGATAACTCTTCAAAAATCATACTTATTTTCGAGGAAAATTTACCAGCCCAAAACTCGATTGCATCACACCAGGAGCTATCACTCTTGTATTGCAGTGCGACTGCTCCAGTTGTGCCAATCGGACTCACCCAATATTTAATTGAACTACTTTTATTGATTGTGATTTTAAGTTTCTTTTTCCCAATTATTGCCAAAAGCTTATTCATTGGAGGTGCCGGCTGCGGTTGATTGCCTACTCCTCCCAATACTTCTCCAATTAATTGATGAAGTGTTGTGTCAGTACCGTTTCCAGATTGTTTTACAACCCAAATTGCTACAGGACTGGAACTCGATGGAAAGCTTTGTAATTCCGATTGAAGAAATTTTGTGCCGTTTGTCAATTGTTACTCCTTATGTAAAGGAGTAACAGCTTGCAGATTTTACGCCAGAATTGAGAATATATTCACTAATGTAATAACCTGTTAACATTCAACAGATAATATAAAATCTGACTTCTATTGTTAATTCTGAATGCATGTCACCAAAACGATACACTTTATATATTAACTACATACTCGATAGCGTAACTCCAGAAGCAGCTACACGTTGCACTAGTGTCAACTAGTAGCAATACTTGTCCACAAAATACAGTTAGATATCCACAATAACCTTTTGGTCACCATCTGTTACTTTACCAATTCTAATCGCGTCTACTCCGGCAGCAGAATTGGGATCCACCCCTTCAGGCATAATCAAGACCATACCAATTCCCATATTGAAAACTCGATACATTTCTGCTTTTTCAACTTCACCACACGTAGCAATCAACTTGAATATCGGAGGTACTTCCCACTTGTTGGTATCTACAAAAACTGTCTTTCCATCAGGAACAATTCTGGGAATATTATCATAGAATCCACCACCGGTTATGTGAACCATGCCATGAATTGTTTTTGCCCCACAAGTTTCCCAAATCGATTTAACTTCTGTCAGATAACTTCTGTGAACTGCCAGCAAAGCATCGGCAATAGATACTTCCATCCCCTGGGCTATATCAGAAACGTCGTAACCACCTACATCCAAAAGCGCAGACCTGGCCAGGGAATAACCATTAGTATGCAGACCAGAACTTGCCAATCCCCAGACAACATCACCAGCCTGGATAGCGCTTCCGTCAATAAGGTTTTCTTCCTCAACCTGACCTACAATACAGCCAGCGAGATCGAATTCGCCTTCAATATAAACACCAGGCATTTCGGCAGTTTCGCCACCAAGAAGAGCGCACTGATTTTCTCGACAAGCTTTGGAGAAGCCATCAAGTATTTCTTCAAGCATACCGTCTTGAAGTTGGCCTGTGGCGAAATAATCCAGGAAGAATAGAGGCAGGGCGCCCTGAACCAGAATGTCATTTACACAGTGATTGACTAAATCTTGACCCACAGTATTAAAACGATTGGCAGCTACAGCAATTTTCACCTTTGTGCCAACACCATCAACACTTGCTACTAACAACGGTTGCCCGGGAGCTGTCCGATACAACCCTCCAAAAGATCCTAAATCTCCAAGTACACTTTCGTTCCAGGTAGACTTCACAGCTGATTTTGCACCTGCAAGGGCCTTTTGAGCAGCATCTATATTAACACCGCTGTCACTGTATTTCATTTGGATCTCCGTTTTGTGTCAGCCTGAATTAGACTGATGTTTGGCAACAATCTGTTGAATTTCCTTGACCATTTTGTCGGTTTCGTCTGTTGCACCGACATCAATCTCGCCCCTGTTTACAAGCCTCAGCAATGCATCAACTGCTTCTGAGTTGAACTGAGTACCGCGATACTTTTTCAGCTCGGAAATTGCAGCTTCAACAGTTAAGGCAGTTCGATATGAACGATCACTTGTCATGGCATCAAACGCATCGCATACATTTACAATGGCTGCACCTTGGGTTATCTGATCCCCCGATAGTTTATCGGGATAACCTTTACCATCTGGGCGTTCATGGTGATGCCTGATTAAATCAATTGCTCCAGGTGCCAGATTCAGCATCTCGGCAATATCGGCACCAAATTCCGGGTGAGCTGCCAATGTGTCAAATTCATTCTCTGTCAGTCGGCCAGGTTTACAAACGATATCTTTTGTGACTTGAATCTT
>JABIBH010000202.1 GCA_018652925.1 bacterium
AGCGACATCGGCTGAATCATTCCCAGTCCACCAGCTTCACTGACTGCAGCGACAAGTTCAGGGCTGCTGCACGGGAACATCGGTCCACAGATGACGGGGACTTCAATGCCGGTGTGATCAGTAAGTTGAGTTTTCATAATGTTCTTCTGAGTTGAGGTTTATCTGCTGACGAATTACTACGCAAGCTTGCCATGGCGACTCGGAAATTTCAATGATATTTATGAATAACGATTCAACATTTGGGACAAGTTCTTCTCTTACAACAAGAAGTAAAGGCATGGAAGATGTGTGCATTTGGTCTGCCCAACCACCACCAGATAATTCCAACGGTCCAATTTCATCGATGACCAACAGGTCGCAATCTTTCTTAAGAGCATTTTTGCCAAATTCAATTCCAGCTTTTGAAAATGAAAACTGCCCGGTTTGTTCAACGTGATCAATCATTTTTTCTCGGCGACAAAGCGGTACTTTTTCACCACTATTTATATCTTCGATATCAAAGCCTATCCGCAAATCATCATCAAGTAACCCGTGGGCAATAACTCCAGAAATTTTTGATCCACTGTCTTTTAGTAGCTGTAAAATCTCAATCAGATGAGTTGTCTTGCCACTGCCAACTTTACCGGAAATAATAAAAACAGGTCTGTTCCTGACTGTCAGCCATTGGTCAGCTTCGCTGGTAAGAGTAGGGAGTATCAACGGCAATTCACGCCAGCTTTTCCATCGAGATGTAACCGCAAGAGTCATGGCAGGCAGAGCAGAAAAAGCGAGCTCAACAGCCTGAGGCAGGGAGCGCATACCGCGATTTGTGAACCAATTCAGAATCGTTGGATTTCTGAGTTCAACACTGATTGCAGAAAACACAGAAATTACCAGAATAGCTCTGCCAATCATACGCACACCAAACCAGATGTCGCCCAGAATCAAACCTGCAATAAGCATTACGATAGAGATTTCAATCCACATTTTCGCCTTGCGAAGCCTGGCCAGAGATCGGTCATAAATTCTGGCCAGCATGAATGCATAAAGAATTGCAGAAACCAGGGACGCTACAGGATGCAGTTGAGGTAAGAACAGCAGCCCGGTAACTAATAATGCAATGTGAAATGCCAGCAGTTTTAAAGAAGGTTTTCTTGCTGGATTAAATTGAGCAGGAGTAGCTGTGTCAGTTGTTTTTGGAGCAGAAGCATTTGTCACAGAACGCTTGCCTGCAGTAACTGCCATCCAGCCAACGGCACAACCGATCAGCATATCAACAATCAGCAGTAATAAAATAAGTTCAACAGGAGCCAGCATTGTGACATGCAGGTTCTTTTGTGCAAAGTAAACCAGGTTTTCAAACAGCTTTGTGACATCGGTTCCGTAAGTCAACAGCAGGGTCAGGATTTTTTGAATCAAACTCCAGGAAATTGCCAGCGCACCTGCAAGCATATAGCCTGCCCGATTCCTGCCAAGCATCAGAGTCCCGGCTTCAAGCAACAAACCTTCGGCGGTGATGGCAATCATCGGTGCCATGATTACTGCACTTGGAGAAATCGATTTCAACGCAGCACAAATCAATCCGGTACGCCAGAAAAGTCCTCGCTCTGGCCATCGTTGTGCAGCTGCAATCAGTAATGCAGCACCAATTGCGCTCAACGCAGTTCCACTCATCGGCACACGCAAGTTGTGAAGTGCAGAGCCGGCAATAATTTCCACCGATGCCCACAAAGAGCCAAGCACCGCAGCGCGTTGCCAGATCAGAGGTAATTGGTTGCCAGAAAACTTTTTCATAGATATAACAGTAAGGTATGATTACGATTGCTGCCACACACAAACCCAAGGGGAAATGATGGATAGCGCCACATATAAAGCTCGTCGCAAGGTTCTCAGGAAGACTGTAACAGGCGGCGTAATGCTGTTTTTTGGAAACAACGATTCCAGCAGAAACTATCGAGACAACATCTATCCGTTCAGGCAGGACTCCAATTTCATTTACCTGACTGGAATTAACAAACCGGGCATGGCGTTGATGATTTTTCCCGATGGCAAAGAGATGCTGTTCGGTGATCCGGGTCACCCTGATGATCTGATCTGGAGTGGCCCATCAAAGTCACTTGAAGAACTCGCCGATGGTGCGGAAATCGCGCAGTTTGAATCTATTGATAAACTTGCAGAGCTGGTTGAAGTGACTGTTGAGCACAAAGTCAAAGTTCACTTTTTGCCATCGTACAGACCAGGTAGAAAATCAAAGTTGGCTGAGCTGTTGGGCAGTGCAGAGCCATCCCAGGATTTGATAAAGGCAATTGTTGCATTGCGTGAAGTGAAAAGCGATGAAGAAATTGCAGAGATGGAACAGGCAATTGCTGTTTCTGCTCTGATGTATCAAGCCGCATTCAATGTCACCAAAACTGATCTGACCGAGGCCAGGATAAGAGGTATGATTGAAGGCATCGCGATGATGGAAAACCTGCCGATGTCGTTTCCACCAATCGTTACAACTCATGGCGAAGTTCTGCACAACATCACTTTTGAAAACACACTTGAAGATGGTCAGTTGTTGCTGGTTGATTCGGGCGTTGAATCAAAGGGGTACTGTAGTGACATCACAAGAACCATCCCGGTATCGAGTGTCTTTTCAATCAAGCAGAAAGATATTTACAACACTGTTCTCCAAGCACAGGAAGCAGCTATCAACGCAATACTTCCAGGTGCTACAAACAAGGACGTTCATTTTGCGGCCGCAACTGCAATTGTCGATGGATTGAAAGATGTTGGCTTGATGACTGGCGACACACAAGAAGCTGTATCAGCTGGCGCGCACGCACTTTTTTACCCACACGGAATTGGTCACATGATTGGACTTGATGTTCATGACATGGAAGACCTTGGTGATGCAGTTGGATATGCTGAAGGCAGTAGCAGAAGCGACCAGTTTGGACTCGCATATTTGCGACTGGCCAAAGAGTTGAAACCAGGCTTCACAATAACCATCGAACCAGGAATTTATTTTATCCCTGAGCTGATAGACAGATGGAAAGCTGACAAAATGCACAGCAGTTTCATCAACTATGAAGCTGTTGAAAAGTACAAGGATTTTGGTGGTATCAGAATTGAAGATGACCTGCTGGTAACTGCTGAAGGCAGTCGCGTTCTGGGTCCACCAATTCCCAAGACAACCGACGATATTGAAGTGTTGATGGGGTAGAAAAGCTACTCAACCAACTTCAACAACTGATGTAAATCAGTATTGTCAAATATTCTGCCAACAGGGTAGACGTTGATTCTGTCATCCCACCAGGGTGATCTCTGATAAAACCAGTGCAGGATGGCTCGTGGGTTGTTTGCCAACTCCGAGTCATCTTTTTTTGCCGATTCAAATTCTGTTTTAAGATCAGGATTTGCAGCCAGCATTTCTCTGGCACGCTGTTCCATCACGTAACCTTCGATATATTCTTTTTGCTCGAAAATTGGCCCAAAGTATCCCCATCGAACTGCAGAATCCAGACCATCAGGTTCAAGGAAATGTGCAATAACTTTTGCCTGATCCTGATTCATTCTGATGAGCGCAGTTCCTGCTGGCCAGGTTCTAACTTCAGAAATATTTTCCGCATTGCAGCTGACCCGGAATCTGCCTTCGTAAGGAGTATTGCCCCATTTAGCATCGGTGAATTTGTAGCTGGAAACCGGCACTGTTGCCGGTACAGAAAGACGCAAGACAGTTGCGCCGTGCAGTTCCAGAATGCTGATCACTTCATTCCACTCGGGTGGGATCAAGTATGCTCTTGGCAAATCGATACTTTTATCTGGCGAATAGGAACTGAAATACGGGATAGAAAATGTTGCCGGTTTATCTGAAAATTGTGGCCAGCTGCCGCCAGTTAAATCACTGGTTATTGTGGTGTATTCAAAGCCAAGAAAATCGATCATTGTAGAGTCTGTCATGTCACTTTTGAAAGTCAGAGGCAGTGACTGATTGTTGTACGCAAGCCCGCATGTTTGTGAATCAGCTTCTTTGATCATTGCACGCAGCTCCAGGTAATCCCTATTCAAAATATTGCAAGTTTCTTTAATAACTTCATAAGTTCCGGTCACTCGCTGTTCATAACTTTTGAACATGTGAGTTTCTAGAAGCAGACCAGGTCTGTTGCGCAGTGCAGTGTAACCTTGCGAAAGCTTTGGTGGGGCAACCCAGCCGGCGAGCCCACTTTTTGGGTCGTGGTGCCTGATGAAACTGCCGTACTCAATCATCGGCATACCAAAATCAGTCAGTGCATTGTTCAGCGGAATCTTATAGTTGTTTTCAATCCAGTTGGTCAATGCTTCCGGCATGTTACCTCTAGTTTCCAGGCCATACATCAGTACATACTGAAAGTCAGCACCATCGGATACGTGGCAATCGATGAAAAACTCAGGCAACCACTCATTGTATAATCTGATCCAGTGCTGCATTTCCAGAGTGTCGGCTTTGAGATAATCGCGATTCAGATTCAGATTTTTCGATGTTACTCGCCAGCCCATTTCCTCAGGGCCATTTTGATTTGGACGATTGTATTTTCCAAACCGTTCATGACCGTCGACATTGAAAATCGGCATAAAAATGATTGTGACATGATCAAGGAGATTGTCCAGCTTGCCGTGTGCTATATCGCGGAGCAACATCAGACCTGCATCTTTGCCATCGATCTCGCCTGCATGGATTCCCGCCTGAACCAGAAGTACTGCGTTGTCAGTTGATCGAACTTGTTCGGCTGAGAAGTTGCCGTTTTTATCAGCAACCAAAAGCATCATCTCTCTGCCTCTTGGGCTGGTGCCAAAGTTTGTGTAGTGCAAGAAGTCAGAACTTTTTGCAAGGTCTTGGCAGTACTGAAGCGTCTCAGCATAGCGTGGGGTAGCAAGGTTGCCAGACTGTTCGTAATAAGTTTCAAAGTTTCCGGCAAATGCAGAGCAAAAAGATACAGTCAGTGCAAACAGCACGGTTATCAGCGATTTTGAAAATGTCATTTTATCCCAGTTCTTCTTCGTCGGGGTTCAGAATGTCCATGGCAACATCAACATCGTCCTGATCAACATAGACTTTGACTCTGAACATTGTAGTGAATTGTGGGTACATACCACCGCAGTCGTCACTTTTGAGCAGGGTGTTGATACCGTGAGATTTCAAATGCTCACAGACCATTTCCGCATCGATGCGACTGCTGTAAGTTCCAAGCACGACTAGATGTTCCATGGTGTACCTCCTGTTGAGTGTATGTATACATCATACGCCATATTTGTAATTCAGGAAAGTATTCAGAATCTGTTTGCCGTGCGATGTGCCAATACTTTCTGGATGAAATTGCACTCCAAAAATTGGCAATTCACGATGCCTGACTGCCATCACAAGTTCATCGGTTGTTGCGGTGACTTCCAGAATATCAGGAACGATTCCGGCTACCAATGAGTGATATCGCATTACTTCCAACGGGTCAGGCAGTTGGCTGAAAAGTCCACGTGAATTATGTTTAATAAAGCTGGTCTTACCGTGCATTACTTCAGGGGCAGTGACAATTGTACCGCCGCAGGCAGTTATTATCCCTTGATGTCCCAGGCAAACTCCAAGTAGGGGCGTGCCTTTGAGTTCGCCGGTCAAACAGCTTTCAATTACCTCTGTGCAAACTCCAAGCCATTTTCTGTCAGGAGTACCTGGGCCGGGGGAGATAACAATCCGGTCAGGTATTTCTGCGCAGATTTCAGCAAGTGTGATTTCATTATTGCGTTTGACTGTTGTCTCCACATCGTCAAACATCTGCACAAGGTTCCAGGTAAATGAATCAAAATTGTCCAGAATCAGCAGCTTCATTTTGCACCACACTTTGCAATTGCATCTAATAGTGCCTGTGCTTTTGCCATCGATTCTTCCCACTCTTCAACTGGATCACTGTCGGCAACAATTGCTCCACCTGCACCTATGTAGCCGATGCCATTTCTGGCAATGCAGGTACGAATGACGATGTTCAGATCGAGTGTGTCGTTGTCGCCCAGCCAACCAATCGCTCCGGAATAAATGCCTCTGCAAACCGGCTCCAGTTCATCAATCATTTTCATTGCCTCAATCTTGGGGGCGCCAGTCATGGAACCTCCAGGAAAACAGGCCTTGATCAGATCGATGGAACTGAATTGCGAATCAAGATTTCCCTGGATTGTTGAAACCATCTGAAAAACGGTGGCATATGTTTCAATTTTAGTAAGTTCCGCAGCAGTGACACTGCCGTGGGTAGCAACTCTGCCAATGTCATTTCTGACAAGATCAACAATCATCAGATTTTCAGCTTTGTCTTTAATGCTGTTGGCAAGTTCGCTTTTCAACTGTTCATCTTGTGCAGCAGTTTTACCGCGGGGTCGCGTGCCTTTGATTGGCCTGCTGGTAATTTTTCTGTTCAAATCCAGACCTAAAAACTGTTCCGGCGATGATGAAATAATATCGCAATCGGGAGTGCTGATGAATGACGCAAATGGAGCCGGATTATCACGGCGCAAGGTCTTGAAAAGCTGCCATGGCTGACAATCAAGTGGTACTTCAATTCTGTGAGTCATGCAGACTTCATAAACACGGCCCGCACCGATTTCAGAACGGACAGTTTCAACAGCGTTACCATAAGACTCGGAATTGAACATCATTTTTGGATCAATGCTGGTTTCATTATTCTGGAGATCAGTTTCAGGTTCCAGTTCAGGCAAATTGAATTCACCAATTTGCCAGGTTCTCCCACTGCTGTGTTGGTGGGCAAGGATTACGGTCGGGAAAAAGAAACAGATGTCAGGAAGGCCCTGGTCAACACCGCTGTCTGGTAACTGTTCAATCATGTGGCCGGCTTCGTACCCGAACCAGCCGATGCCACCAGAAGTGAATGGAATCAGATCATGCTTAACAGCAGCGCGACGATTTTTAATTCTCTCCAACTCTGCAAAAGGATCTCCACCAAATGTTGAGGTTGCACCGTTTTCAATAAGCGTGATGTCTGCCAATCGATTTTTGTTTCTTTTGGCCATGAAAATGGTATCGGGCAGACCTCCGCAGTAAGACCAGCCAGTATTTAACTGGTTATCAAGCAGAAAAGACCACGGTCCAGCAAAATGCCGGTACAGTTGCCAAAAAGGAATGCTATGTTTTACTTCTTTAATCATCAGCAGATAGTGGGAGGGAATTTGAGTTTGGTCAAGCACTTGCCTGAAACAACTAATTGAGCGATAATGTCCATTATGATAAACGAAATTATGGTCTGGTTGCTGGTAGCCGTTGTTGCATTCTTTTCCGGAAGAGTGGCGTGGCGTGGTATGCGCAAACCCGATAGTGGATGCGCAGCGGAAAACGGGTGTTCTTCCTGTCCTATGGCCTCCAGTGGGTTAAAGCAGATAGAAAAGAAGCAAACTGACTGAAAACCCCTCAAAATACTACAATCTCCCCTTCAAATCATTGACATAACTCCCTGTTTGGGGCTAAGTTCGACGATGCAAACGGGTGAAGACTATTTGTCTTGTTTTCACCAGTGTATTTTTGTCCCGTTGAGTGTCTGATATGGGGGGACCCTTTGTTTAGCAAGCTGCTAATAACACTATTAATTTTGGTTGTTGCATGTTCAGTTTATGCCACACCGCGCAAAGATATGGTTGCCGATGCGGGTATTATTGGCCTGGCAATTTCCAATCTTGGATATTTCGGTAATGGACTCAGCAATCCTAATCAGCCATCGTGTGAATATCCTCTGAACAGTAATGTTGAGCACCTGTTTTTGGGTGGTCTCTGGGTTGGTGCAATTACTGCCGATGGAACTGTTCGTGTTTCAACCGGTGCGCAGGATGTATCGAATCTTGTTGCCGGTGATGAGATGCGTGAGTTTAAGGATACAGATGACCCTGTGCAGACAATGTCCAATATTCAGAACAGTAACATTTATAATCCTGCATCGTTGGCTACCAAACATATTGAATGCTATTCCGATGACTACGTTCAACTTGAATCAGGCAATCATACTCCACTTGGACTGAAGATTGTACTGCGCGCACTTTCCTGGGGTAGCCCATATGCCGACGATTTTGTGATCCTTGATTATGCAATCATCAATATCTCAGGTGCAGAACTGCGTGACGTTTATGTTGGCTTGTGGACCGATACTACTGTCGGCAATACCGAGATAACCAACCCCTATGATGGTCAGGGTGGAACTCCCTGGAACTACTATGATGACGCAAATGGTGGCTGGCAACCTGGTGATGTAGATGGCGACCCCAATATCTGGATGAGTTACGAGTATGACTTTGATGGTGACGATGATATGGCAACATCCTGGGTTGGAAATCGTCTGCTTGGAACTATTCCGGAGGTTGAGCCTGAAGAGACATGGATTCCTCCAGTATCATATAATGCGTGGACATTCCGTGACCTGCCAGGCACTGATGACAGTGATACAACCTGGACTCAGGAGGGTGAGATTGAAGGAATTGCACTTGGTAAATATCAACTCATGAGCAACGGAATGTTTACTGTTGGCGAGACACAGGAAGTAGACTACACAACAGCATCTGACTGGATTACTCTGATGTCCACTGGCCCATTTCCTACAATCGCTCCCAATGATACAGTTCACGTTACTTTTGCAATTACCTGTGGTGCCGATTCACTGTCACTACTTGCAAACTCAAAAGTTGCGCAAGTCGCATACGACCAGGGATTTGATATCCCTGCAGGTCCTCCATCGCCTGTTCTGGAATTATCCTATGATGTAAATAGTGTAATCCTGAACTGGACTCCTGGTGATTCACTGGACGCAGAAGGTCAGGTGCTTGCCACTGATGCCCCAGCTCGTTCACCAGAACATCACATCAGCAAAATTACTGCTCGTGAAGATTTTCAGGGGTATCGTGTTTACCGCTACAGAGGTGAAACTTTTGGTGGTGATCCTTATGAGGAAGCAACGCTGGTTGCACAGTTCGACAAAATTGACGGTATCGGTTTTGACACAGGTCTACCTCCGTTGATTGATGGCCAGCGAGTCTTTACTGACACCAGCTTGCTAGATGGTTTTGCCTATTGGTACTCTGTTATTTCATTTTCCGCTCCTGATGTTATGGCTGGTTTGCCAGAATTCCAGAGTGGATTTTACGAAAACGCGATGCTTGTATTTCCTGGTCCGGGACCATCTGCTCCGGGCAGCGAAATGAATGTCGGCGTGTTCCCGAATCCTTACAGGGCAGGCTCACTGTTCGATAACAGATATGGTGAACGTGAACTTGGTCGCAAGATATGGTTCACAGGTTTGCCTGAAAACTCAACGGTCAGGGTGTATAACCTGTCTGGTGATCTGGTTAGAACTCTGCACCATAACAGTGCAGTAAGCGGCATGGAATCCTGGGATATTCTGAGTCAACCAACTCGTGCTATTGCATCCGGGCTTTATGTTTATGTGGTTGAAGATCTTGCAACCGGCGATATTGCCCGAGGAAAGCTGGTGATTATCAAATGAAGCACCTGCTTGAAATTCGTAAAATTGTACTTTTCCTGACTGCGCTTGTTGTATTTGGACTTTGGATCTTTGTAGGTTGTACCAATGACCCTTTTGATCCTTTGAGTGTTGAAAATAGTGCTCCTGTTGTCCAATTTTATGTAACTGCTGATTCTCTCAACTCAACCAGTTACTTTCAGCGAACATTCTACTGGAGTGGTACCGATGAAGATGGCTTTGTTGAAGAGTATTTTGTTTCAATCAGTACTGAAGAAGGGGTGGAGGCGCCATGGACTGCCACACTCAACACTGATACAACAATGACATTTGCAACTGACTTCAATGGCGAAGCATTCGCATATTTTCAATTAGTTTGTAGAGATAACAGAGGCGCGTTGAGTGACACAGTTCGCCAACACATTCCTCTTCGCAATTTCCCACCGATAATAAATTTTGAGTCTGACTATGACACTCTGCAGTGGAGTTATGGTTCAACAAACTTCAGGTTCTTTGCCCTGGATCTTGACGGCAATGTGACTATGGATGACTCTATTGTTTTCTGGCTGGATACTGCGGACAGCACTCTGGCCTCTATTGATATCGATGACCCGCTGGCAGACCCCAGTATTCGCCCGGTAAGAAAACAGATTGATAATTTGGAAGAAGGCCTGTTTGAAATCGGGCTACATGGTATTCCAAATCCCGGCCAACGTACTGTCACTGTTTCGATAGGTGATGAAGCCAATGCTGAAACAAGATTCTACTGGAGTTGGGAAGTTCTCCCTGCTGTTGGACCGGTATTATTGGTTGATGACTTTCTGGGTAATACTGATGTTCTAACTTATCATGCTCACATGGATTCAATTTTTGGTGTCGAAGGCTGGTCTCTCTATGACATGGCCCAGGGACTACCTGACAGAATCTGGATTTTGACTGAAACATTCCAGCAATTTGAAGCACTATTCTGGTATACTGGCTCATCAACATCAGAAAATATAGGCCCAGCAAGCGGGGCAATTGAACTTTATCTACATCCAGAAGATGGATCAGATCCAGGGCGGTTGCTGGTTGCTTCCAAAAGCATAATCGGTGGATCAAGTTCATTACCGCAAGGACTTATTCAGGATATCCTGGGTATAAACAGAACTCCAACTCAGCCAGCGTTTTTTATTCCTCAGGACAAAACAGCTTTCAGCTTGCATCCTGGCCTACCTGATTTGGTACCGACCAACAATGTCAGTGGTGGTGTTGGCCTGGCTGCAATGAACGGTGCAGAGGAACTTTATCAAATGGAATACTATCAGTTCTGGAGTCCTCAACGACGACCTCCCTATGAGCCGTTTGTATCAGTCAGAATCCCGCATACAAATATTGATCCAGTTGCATCTGCTGTAACAATCTCATTGCAGCTGGAGTATTTCGAATTTCAGCAGGTAAACGATTTTATTCGTGGTGTTTTTGCTTCTGAATTGGGGGTAGAGCTGCCATGATGAAAAAGATTTTACTTTTGCTTTTGCTTGCACTACCTGCATTGGCTCAATACAACACGGAACGGATAACTGGAATGCAGGCTGAAACTCCTGCAATGATAAAAGGCGTAGTTATCGATTCAGAGACTGGTAAGCCTCTGCCATATACTAATGTTTTTCTGTCAGGAACGAACATTGGTACTATTGCAATGCCGGACGGCAAGTTCTATCTAAATGGTATCAGACCAGGTACTTATACAGTCAAGGCATCGTATATTTCATATGGTACTGGTGTGCAGATTGTAACAGTTGCCGCGGGGGAGATTGCCGATATTGAATTCAATCTTGATGTTGAAGCAATTTACATTGATACAATTTATATTTCGGGAGAACGCAAGCTGATTGAGGTTGAACAGACTGGTTCGGTACACAGGCTCACAAGTGAGCAGATGGATGCTATGCCGCTGGACAATATTGTTGAGATGATTGCTCACCAACCTGGTGTGACCTTACAGGATAACGAGATTCATATTCGTGGAGGTCGTGCTGACGACACGCAATTTATCATCGATGGTATTTCTGTAAATGATCCGCTCGCTGGTGGTGGTTATGGCTACACAATTGACCCGTCAATTATTAATGAAA
>JABIBH010000203.1 GCA_018652925.1 bacterium
AGTTACAACAATCAAAGCTGCCACAATTATTGCTGTACCAAGAAGGCCAACAAAGAACATAACGCATGACAACCCAATCAGCAGAACTGAGTAGACAACAGGTGCGCCTTTCATCAGGCTGAAGAAATTGCTGCTGTCTTTTGTTACTCCGGTAACTTCAACAGTACCATCGACAGGTTTTCCCTGTTTAATAGTTATCCACAAGTTGCCAATCATCAGACAGAAACCTGTCAGATAAGCAAGCCCACCAATCAGTCTCATATGATAAAGGAACTTTGAGGCAATCAAACTCTCAATAAAATCAGGATAAAGCAGGAAGCCATCGACATCCAGAGCACGCAGATACAAACCCTGGCTGATGCCTGATACCCACATCGATACGACATATAGCAGGATGCCAAAAGTGCTGATCCAGAAGTGAGTGTCAGCAAGTTTTACCGAATGAAGTTTTGTACCCCACAGCCTTGGCACCATCCAGTAGAGCATACCGGCAGCCATAAATCCGTTCCAGCCAAGAACGCCACTGTGAACATGACCGATAATCCAATCGGTGTAGTGACCAAGAGCACTTACACTTTTGATTGAAAGCAGAGGGCCTTCAAAAGTACTCATACCGTAGAAAGTTACTGCCACAATGAAGAACTTAATAACAGGGTCAGTTGTAAACTTGTGCCAGGCGCCACGCAATGTCAGCAGACCGTTCAACATGCCACCCCAACTTGGAGCCCAAAGCATGATTGAGAAAATCATACCAACAGTTTGCGCCCAGTCTGGAAGTGCAGTGTAAAGCAAGTGGTGTGGACCAGCCCAGATATATAGGAATATCAATGACCAGAAGTGAACAACAGAAAGTCTATATGAATAGACTGGCCTGTTTGCAGCTTTTGGGAGGTAATAATACATAATACCAAGAATTGGAGTGGTCAGGAAAAATGCCACAGCATTATGACCATACCACCACTGCACCAGCGCATCCTGTACCCCCGTAAATATTGAGTAACTATGCGTCAGACTTGTTGGAATTTGCAGATTATTGACGATGTAAAGGACAGCGATAGTGATAATAGTTGCAATGTAGAACCAGATTGCCACGTAGAGATTTTTTTCATTTCTACGAGCAAGTGTCCAAAAATAGTTAACTGCAAAAATTACCCAAGTAACAACTACCAAAAGGTCGATAGGCCAGATAAGCTCTGCATATTCTTTACTTTGAGTTAGTCCCAACGGTAAAGTTACTGCAGCTGCCACGATGATTAACTGATACAGCCAGAAGTGCGCCCAACTCAGAGCGTCGGATGCCAATCTGGTTTTTAGTAATCGCTGGGTTGAGTGATAAATACCAGCGAACATCATATTGCCAACAAATGCAAAAATAGCTGCATTAGTATGTAATGGTCTCAATCGACCAAACGATGTCCATTCAATACCCAGATTTGCCTGCCAGAATGAGAGTTGAGTCGCAACAATCACTCCAACCAGCATTGCAACAGCACTCCATACCATGGTTGCAATTGAAAAAGCTCTGACAACGCCATCATTGTAGACGACTTGTCTTGTGGAAACGGTATCTTGCATTAGCAAGTCTCCTTTTGTCAGGTATTATGAACCATTTGTTTCAGGTTCACAGTTATCATCATTATCAAGATGTTCATCTTCTTCTAAAGGTAACAGGGAAAGACGATCGCCATGTTCCAGGTCACCTTGTTTAACTCGAGACACAAACAAAACCAGCCCGGCAATAGCAAGTATCAGGCTTATAAAAACAGTTATTTTCAAGACATCCAACGTTGTTTTCTCCTGCCAAGTTGAATCGTTGTCAAAGTAACAATTGTCAAAGAGCTCAAGGGCATTAAAACAGCCGCAACTATTGGATTAACCCATCCTGCCAGGCAAATCCCAACAGCAATTGAATTGTATCCTGCGGCAAACCCAAGATTAATTTTTTGAACTTTTGACAAAGCATGGGCAGCTGAAAGAGCTTTGCGAACTGCACCAACACCGTCACCCAGATAGTAAAAATCTGCTTTTTGTGGTAAGACAGCACTGTCAACAGCTGGGGTTGCTGCACACCAGGCAGCATCAAATCCCAGACTATCATTTAGACCATCACCAATCATTATTGTATTCTTTTTGTCCAGTTTTGCAACCATTTTTGTCTTGCTTTCAGGATCCATCTCGCTGAAAGCATATTTCGGTGCAATTCCCAGTGCCTGAGCAACAGTATTAACACGGCTTTCATTATCTCCACTCAACAGATAAACTTCATAACCTGTTGTCTTTAGCTCAGTTACTTCATCAGCAGCATCCTGTCGGATCTTTTCACCAGTTTCAAGATAGAACAGCTCTTCTCCATTCTCTGAGAACAGAGTACCGGTTTGGCTGCCTTTCCCAAATTTATACTCGTTCAGTTGAAGGCCCTGCCCTGCAATTTCAGTCACAGAATCTGCATCGATGTCAATTTCAGGCAACTCCATTTGAATTAGAGCTTCTGAAACACATTTACTGACCGGATGATTACTACGAGTTGTCATAGCCTGCAATATTGCCAGAATCTTTGGTGGCTGTTTTTGTAATATTTCATGTGATTGGGGCGTTAATTCTAGTCTTCCAGCTGTGATAGTACCTGTTTTATCGAAAATGACTTTGGTGACAGTCAATGCACGATCCAGGAAATCATCGTGGCGCAAGAGTATACCATTATTTCGCAACCCGTTATGTACCAATTCCTTAGCTAGAGGCACTGCAATACCCAAGGCACACGGACAGGTTACAATCAGAATTGCAACAGCTACTTCGACAGCTTTTTTGGAATCTGTGCCCAGCCAATAGAAAAATCCGAAAATAGCCAGAAGCAAAACTGACACAACATAGATTGTTGAAACTCTGTGCCACCACTGCTGACCTTCGGCCGGCTTTGGCTCAGATGAACTACGCATCAAGTCATTCAGATTTGACGATGAAAAATCTTCATCTGCAATAATTATTGCTCCGGTTGAAGATGCATTAAATGCCCCAGCAGGAACTTCAGCCTCTGAATCATATTGTTTGGGATCAGACTCCCCTGTAATCCAGTCCAGAGAAAATGTCACAGCATTGCCTTGCAGAATTCCACTCACAGGAACCAGGTCGCCAGGTGCAATCCAGAGCTGGTCGCCACTTTTAATTCCTGTTGCTGGAACTGCGATAATTTTGGATTCCTGAAATCTGCGTGTAAAAAGGTCTGCAATCCCATCGGAAGCCAATAATGCATTGCGATTCTTTTTAAGAACCGATTCCTGAAGCCATCTGCCGGTCAACATCAGAGCAATGAAAATTGTTATGGTATCGAAATATGCTGCATCCGGTCCTTCGGTTAGAAATGCGTAAACAGATCCTCCATAGCCAAAGATCATGCCCATGGCGATTGGGACATCGAGGTGGATTATTCGCCTGCGCAAGCTTGTTACTGCTGCACTGATAAATGGCCAGCCACCAAAAACCAGAGATACTGTTGCCAGAACCAGATTGAGATTGCCGAAGAGATAGTATGTGGAACTATCGGCAGAGGTTAATCCAAAATAAAAACTGAGACTGTACATCATTGTATTCAGGGCAATAGCAATACAGATTCCCATTCTCAACTGCAGAGAGTCACTTTTAGGGCTGCTTTTTCGTTGAGGACCAAATCGATAACCAAACTGCTCAATTTCTGAAAAATATTCTCGTATGTCACCTTTGTTGCTGTCCCAGGTGATATCGGCTCTGCCAAGCGCAGGATTGATGCGCAAATTCAGAGCACCATCAAACCGATCGAACAATTTTTGCAGTAACCAGACGCAGGCAGCACAATGAATGCCCTGGACATCCAATTTCAGCTGAAGCAGGCTGGTATCAGTATTATTTTCCAGCATAATGTCGAGCCAGGCGAAGTTGTCTGGTCGCAGTTCAGCCGGAGGAGCAATTGCCTCACTCTTTATATCGTAAAATTGATTGAGACCTGTTGCATTGATGAGTTTGTAAACCGTTCTACAGCCATTACAACAAAACTTGTCGTCTGACTTTCCAAGCGGTAATCCGCAATGAAGACACTTTCGGCTCACCAAATCACAACCTCACCAAATCTGAGATGTGGAATATACTGCAAAGCTGCGAGCCCTCTGAGAATCAGCTGCGTGGCCATTATCAGGATCAGTATCGCACCTACATTTTGAAATACAGCTCTTTTCGATTGTGAGAATTTCCCCAGACCAAAGCCCAATGCAACAAGTACTGGAATTGTGCCTGCACCAAATGCAAGCATCGACAGTCCGCCCTGATGCCAGCTGCCAGTTCCAGCAGCAGTAAGAGCTACTGTATAAACAGGGCCACATGGCAGGAACCCATTTGCAAAACCGAGCAATAATCTTTTTGGATATGATTGTGCCTGAAGCAGCTTGCCAACTTTATCGGAAATAAATCTCTGAAATGGACCACTTTCCAACAATTTTGGGTAAGGCAGTAACTTCAATAGACCCAGCCCAAGCAAAAGCATCATCACTCCCACTGCCAGTGAAAGAATAGCCTGCATGCTTTTTCCGCCAGAAGCATAAACTGCTGTTGAACCGGCAAACCCTGCAAATACCCCTAATAGAGTGTAAGCAGATACGCGACCAAAATGATAAACCACTTGTCGCATCGACGCTGATAAAACTGAGTCTGTCTGCTGATGAACAGCGTAAGTGGTAACTAGAGGTCCACACATGCCGATACAGTGGCCCAGGCTAATCATCAGTCCTGTTGTAAACAACACCACAAAATCAAAAGGCATTGCAGTTGGCACCAGATTTCCGCAGCAGTCCATTTCTCTCCAAAAAGTAATCTTGATGTTTCTATTTCGAGCTTTACAAGTTACCATAAAGTTAACAACAGACCACAAAAAATAAAAGCAGGGATTATGAACGACAACTGGCAGAACATTTTAGCTGAAGGCAAACAGCCTTTCAATTCAACTGAAAAAGCTCATCAATGGTTGAATGAGACTCGTCGGTCAGAGTTTTTGCTCTCTTTACCTGACAGTGAAACCAGAAATCAGTGGGCCGATACCGCTGTCGAACTTATACATTCAAGTAATTACACTCTGGAATCAATGATGAATGACAGGGTTACCGAGCACCCTGACCGTACACTTTTTCATGATCCAGATTCAGATGACAGCAGATGGAGCTATGCTCAGGTCCTGCGACAATCTCGCAGGTATGCTGCAACATTTATCAATGCAGTAGATGGGCAACCAAGAATTGCATTCATCACTCCCAACTCTCTACATGGAGCAATATGTGATATTGGGTGTCTGTTGCATGGCATTCTGGTAATGCCACTTTCGCCTGTAATCGGGCAGGAAAATCTGCTCTGGGTCCTGGAGAAAATGGAAGTCAATATTGTGGTGTCTGGTGGCATGGATCAGCACCATGCTGCGGCATCGGCACTGGAACAATTTCAGGGTGAAGTAAAACATTTCACACTTGATAACTTTGGCTCTGGTGAATCTGAAAATATTATTGAAACTGCAAATAAATTATCTACATCTGCAGTTGATTCGATACTTGATAAACAACCTCGTTTTCAGATGGATGACACAGCTACTGTTCTGTTTACTTCCGGCAGTACCGGCAAGCCAAAAGGCGTTGTCTTTACTGTTGGCAACATGGTCACAAAACGATTTGCCCGTGCTGCTGCGTTGCCTGAAGTTGGTGTCGATGAAAAGCTGTTATGCTTCCTCCCTCTCTATCATACTTTTGGCCGATTCCTGGAAATGCTGGGTATGTTGTTCTGGGGCGGTACCTATGTTTTCGTGGGCAATCCATCAGCAGACACGCTACTTAGCCGACTGAAAGAAATTCAGCCTACCGGCCTTATCAGCATCCCACTCAGGTGGTCGCAAATTCGCGATGCCTGCGGAGATGACACCAGTAATTTCCGGGAAGTTACCGGCGAAAGATTGCGCTGGGGATTAAGTGCTGCCGGCTATCTGGACCCAAGAGTATTCCGATTTTTCCATCGTAATGGAGTGAAACTGTGTAGCGGATTTGGAATGACTGAAGCTACTGGCGGAATTACGATGACACCGCCTGATGACTATAGAGAAGGATCAGTTGGCATACCATTACCAGCAGTAAATATCGAGCTTTCAGAAGATGGTGAAATGTTGATTTCCGGGCCGTACATTGCCAGATATCTGGACGATGACAGTGATGGCCCACTCCCTACCGGTGATATATTTCAAAAAATCGGGAAAGGGCATCTTGAAATAATAGATCGAGTAAAAGACATATATAAAAACACTCGCGGGCAGACTATTGCACCTAGAAAAGTAGAACAAAAATTCGCCGATGTCCCTGGCATTAAAAGAGTCTTTCTGGTTGGTGACCACAGGGACAGCAATGTCCTGCTTATCGTCCCGGAAAGAGATGATCCGATTCTGATCGGAGCAAGCGATGAGACAACAGTCCATGATTACTTCAGGCAAATAATTACCGCTGCTAATGAGGACCTTGCCAATCGTGAACGGGTAATTAATTTCACAATTTTGGACAGAGATTTTTCAATCGGAAATGAAGAGCTCACTCCAAAAGGTTCCTACAAACGGAAAAACATTGAAGAGAATTTCAAAAAAGTAATTGATGATCTATATCAGAATGAAAGATTGTCTCTGGAAGTAAACGATTACACGATTCAAATACCTCGCTGGATTTTCCGTGATTTGGGAATACTTGAAAGCGATATCACAGTTCAATATGGCGGTCTGTATGACAGACATCGTGGGCTGCTGTTGAAAGTCACTGAACTTGAAGATGGGCTGACTAAAATTGGTGACCTGGTTTATAAACTTCAGAGGAAAACTTTCAACCTTGGCAGACTTTCACGACAACCACTGCTTTGGGCAGGTAACCTTTCGCTGGCAAATTTCTGCCCGGTAAAAGATGGCTGGGATACTCCCGAAGGGACATTCAGCAACAGCGTCTACCTCCCACAATCTGAAAATGAGATGCCGTCTGGGAAGATAAATTTTGATCTGCCGGCAATGAATGACCGTAGATTACCAAGGATTCATGAGCTTTCACACAACGCTATGTTTGGTGAAAAAGAGATGGCAATGAAAG
>JABIBH010000204.1 GCA_018652925.1 bacterium
AATGCCAACATTTTGACGCTTGGCGCAGGTTTAATTGGTACAAATTTAGCGATCCAAATAGCTGATCTTTGGCTATCGACCAATTGTACTGAAGACCGGCACTTGCGTAGGGCTGGTATGATCGAGGGGACAACTGATGGATCGACCGTCCCCTCCCAGCCTTCTGAGCTCTCGGAAACAGACATTTCTCGTATTACTGCCCAATTGGAGAACATTTTAGGTGGCCGATTGCCTCAGCAGGAAGCTCCCTGTGTTGGCTCCTGCCCTGATATTGCCCGTGATTTTATAAAACTGGGCGCAACCGGCCTAACATCAAGGCCTGCAACTGGTAAGCCTGGTGATATCCCACAGGATCTTGCCAAATACATAGATCATACAATTCTGAAAGCAAATGCAACTGAATCCGATATTCAGAAAATTTGCGCCGAGGCTCGGAAGCATAGTTTCCGCTCGGTCTGCGTGAACCCCACTTGGGTAAAAAAGGTCTCCCGGGAACTCGCCGGCAGCGGCGTGTTGACCTGTTCCGTAGTCGGCTTCCCCCTCGGCGCTTCCTGTCCTGAGATTAAAGCGATGGAAACCCGTCGCGCTATCAGGGACGGTGCAAAAGAAATCGATATGGTAGTAAATGTTGGTGCACTGATTGGTGGCGACACTGAAACTGTGCTCAAAGATATTCGCGCAGTTACTGAAGCTTGTCGCGATGGTGGCGCAGTTAGCAAAGTCATCATTGAAACTGCATTGCTTGACGATGATCAAAAAAGAACCGTCTGTGAGCTTGCTAAAAAAGCGCGAGCAAATTTTGTAAAAACTTCTACCGGATTTTCAACTGGCGGTGCAACCGCTGAGGACATTGCACTAATGTCATCGATTGTTGCAAGTGCCGGCATGGAAGTTAAGGCATCGGGTGGAATTAAATCCTTCGATGATGTTCAGGAAATGATCAGCGCGGGTGCGACACGCATTGGCGCAAGTGCAAGTATCGCAATTTTAAGTCAGGCAGGTAAATAATGGTCGATCTTCGTGGATATGTAATTATCGATTCCATGCAGCCACAGTTTGCCTCTTTCCAGGCAACAATAGCTCAAGGCTTTTTGCCAAAAGTTGGACAGGCATCGCTGTTTGTTGAAATCGCGCCTGGCATTGAAATTAATCGCATCATGGATATCGCTCTTAAAAGCACAGATGTTCAACCTGGTATGCAGATTGTTGAACGACACTTCGGTATGCTTGAAGTTCACTCTGACAGTCAGGCCGATGTTCGTGCAGCAGGTGAAGCAATCCTCTCTGCGCTGGAGTTGAATGAAGACGATCGGCTCAAGCCAAAGATTGTTTCCAATCAGATTGTCCGGCACCTTGACGATCACCAGACCATGCTTATCAACAGAATGCGCCACGGTAATCTGATTCTTGCTGGTCAAACACTTTTCGTTCTGGAATGTGAGCCGGCAGCTTATGCAGCGCTCGCTGCAAACGAGGCTGAAAAAGCAGCCAACATAAATATACTGGAAGTTCGTGCGGTCGGAAGTTTTGGCCGCGTTTATATAGGTGGAGAAGAAGAGGACGTGGAAGTTGCAAGAGAGGCTGCGGTTAAGGCAGTTGAAGCACTTTCAGGTCGCGTAATTAATAAGGAGGCATAGGAATGTCCGAAGCATTGGGAATGATTGAATGTCGCAGTTTTGCTGCAATGGTAGAAGCTGCTGATGCAATGGTAAAAGCTGCTCGTGTTGAACTTGTAAGCTACGAAAAAACTGGTGGCGGTTACACAACTGCTGTAATCCGTGGCGATGTTGCTGCAGTCAAGGCTGCATGTGATGCAGGCCAAACTGCTGGTGCTCGTGTTGGTGAAGTTGTTTCAGTTCATGTTATCGCTCGACCTCACTCAAATGTTGATATGGTTGTGCCTCTGGGTCGCCAGGCTGAACCATCTAAAAAGTAGGTTGCGATGAATCTCGCAAAAGTACTTGGGACAGTTGTCTCTTCGCAGAAGTCAGAAAAACTTGTTGGCTTGCGTATGTTGATGCTGGGAATTTACGGCCCGGACAACAAACCAACTGGCGGGTCAGTTGTTGCTGTTGATGGTGTTGGTGCAGGTGTTGGTGAAATGGTTTTGTATGCCAGCGGTTCTTCCGCTCGACAAACTGTTGCCACTGATAATAAACCTGTCGATGCAGTTGTGATGGCAATTGTTGACAGCTGGGAAGTTGACGACAAAGAAATTTACCTGAAAAGTCGGGATGACTAGATGAGTAACCTGACTGACCAGCAGGTTACACAGATTGCCAACCAGCTTGCAGCAAAAATGCAGG
>JABIBH010000205.1 GCA_018652925.1 bacterium
CCTGTGGATTTGTAAATCTGGGGCTGCAAGTTGCATGGATGCGGATGTTCAAGATCTACTTAACGAACACCAGTTATACTTTTGCGCTTGTTTCATCGATGTCAATTCTTGGACTGTTCCTGGGTAGTTTTATTTTCAGAAAAAATGCTCACAAGATTTCCAACTACCCAAGGACGATGCTCAAAACTGTCCTGCTGATGGTTCTTGCATCCATTGTTTCTCTGGTTCTGCTGATTCAGTTGCCTCAACTGTTTATGTTGCCGTTCCAGAATTTAATGAGCAACCCGTTGAATCGAATTTTGTTGCTGCCTCTTGTCTCATCGCTGCTGATTGTTGTTCCACCTGCACTGTTTTCCGGTTTTGCGTTTCCGCTTGCGTGCAGAATGTACAGCACCGGTGCTGGCAATGTGAGTCGTGATGTCGGTTTTGTGATGATGGTCAACACTGTCGGGTCTGTGCTTGGACCGGTTATTGTTGCTTTTGTTTTGATGCCGTTTGTTGGCGCAGCGCTTTCAGTACTTGCGATGTCAATGATTCTGATGATTGCAGCAGTTCTTGCAAACAGGCAGACAAAAATTCAGGGGCCATTGGGTTACTTTGTATACACTGGGCTGATGGTTCTTGTTGCCGTGTTTGTGATTCGTCCTGAAGTGACAATTCTGCCACCATCGTTTCATGCTTTTGATCGTGACCTTCTGTTCTATAATGAAACAGTCGAAGGAACGATTTCCGTTGGGCAGGATAGAGGTACAAGGAGTGAGGCCAAGTACACTTTTGTGAATAACAGTGCGGTTATCGGCTCAACTTACGACGCAATCAAGGTAGTCAAAATGGTTGGCCACCTGCCGTTTCTTGCTGGCGGTAAAATTAATGATGTTCTGGTAATTGGCTTCGGAATTGGTGTTACAACTTCTGCAATTGCATCGCACTCTGAAGTGGAATCGATCAAATGTGTTGAGCTTGTTACAGGGCTTACTGACGCGGCTCGTTTTTACAACGATATGAACATGAATGTTGTGTCGGACCCCAGGCTGGATGTTGTTTCTGGCGATGGTAGACATTACCTGCAAAAAACAACTGATAAGTTTGACCTGATCTCCTGTGATCCAACTCACCCGATTTTAGGTTCAGGCAATCTCTACACGAGCGATTATTTCCAAATATGCCGCGATCATCTCAATCCAGGTGGCTTTGTTTCCCAATACTTGCCACTTCATAAACTGGGCTCAGATGAATTCAACGGCATCATGAAAACTTTCCAATCGGTATTTCCAGACTGCACAATCTGGCTTGGTAATTATCATGCTGTTCTGCTTGGTTCAACTGATCCAATTCAAATCGATTTTGCTCAGTGGAGCGAGCGAGTAAAAGAGATGGAAGTTGATAAAAACTTTTATATTGAGGCTAATCATCTAGCCGCTACTTTCTTCCTTGATGGCGAAACTGTTGCCAAGCTAGGAGCAGAGCTGTCGTTGAATACAGATGACTTGTCTTACACGGAATTCTTTGATGCCGATTGCCTCAATCCAATGAATCTAAGCTTGAACCTAGGTACTTTTTTAGAAAACAGATCTGATGTTACCGAGATATTTAGTAATGTTGAAAACAGCGAGCTGCTCAGCCGATATGTTAAAGGCAATCAGCTTATGACTAAGAGTTTGGCTGTGCAATTAGGCGGAGGGAATGGACTGGGGTATTTGCAACAGGCTTGCAGTATTAATCCTGAAGATCCAGAGTATCCGTTTTTAATTAAGTTGAATTACTAGCGATTTTGCGATTGCAATAGCACATAATCTCGATGGTACTCAAGATACTCTTTTTGCCCTGAACTAAAACTTCCAACATTTGAGATTGTGTCAATTTTCATTTTGTTTAGTGATGTGGTATCTGCTCTTGGAGCTACAATGACTTTTCCATTGTTCTCAAACGAAATTAATCCTCTGTCAAATAAGTGGTCAATATTTGGAGTTAAAAATAGTCCGTTTTCCTTATCGAGGCGTTGGTCATTATCGGCATGTCTCCAAGGTTTTATATGGCTTGCAATAAGATGTTCTGGATTGCTTACTTTTGTTATACGACATTCACGCTCAATTAAAGAAACTTTTTTTCTGAATAGTCCCTGTCCACGGCGTGATTTTACAAGCTCAATGCGGTCAGTATCAATTATATTGTTATTATTAATAATTGTCTGTATTTCCGAGTTCTCTAATCTTTCGATATCTCCATGTGGGTCAAATGGAGCATCGTGTTCTTCTCTACAAAGTGGAGGCGGAGCATTGAGTAATAATTGAACTTCATGCCCAATAATTTGAGCAAGAACTCCCATCATAAGATTTGGGATCTCGAAAAGATAAGCTTGATTGCCACGCCCACTTTTTTGAAGAGGAGAATATTTTTTTGGTAAAACAGGTTGAAAAAGATGCATATATTTGGCCGGTTTAATTTTATTATTTAGCTCCTGAAAAGAGACTTCAATTCGCCATCCTCGTGGATTCCAATCTTTTTCTCCAAATTCTTTAGGCATCCACCCATCCAGGCAAAGTGTAGTTGCAATTCCAACCGCCATAATATGTTGCTTATAAAAAGAAAGCACTAAATCACCAGGAGCAATTTCACGCATCATTTCATAGGATGCTGCTTTTCCGCCAACTTTATTGCGCTTTGGCGACCACATGTAGCCACCACCAACTTCTTGTCGGTATGTTTGGTTTTGATTAACCCACCAGTAACGCATCGAAATCCTTATTCATTAATGACTTTATGGGGCCAGGTTAGCAGTTTTGAAAGTCAAGATCAACAGCAATAAATTCCACACGCGTGGAAAATCATCTAATTAAACAACAAATTATAATACGTGA
>JABIBH010000206.1 GCA_018652925.1 bacterium
ATTACACTGTCACCATCGGCAGGGGCAATTATGTGACTGAAACTTGAACCGCGCTGGTTACCTGCGGAGTTTACAACAACAATTCCACGACCAACTGCAAGGTCAGCGGCAATTGTACAAATTGCAGTGTTGCCATCAAGATCTTCGAAAGTGTACCAATCGTAATAACCAAGAGAACTGGTTACTACCTCAACACCAAAACTGTCCAGCCACTCAATACCGGCTACCCAGTTATCTTCTTCAATTTGATACTCGTCGGCAATGTCTTCGGTTTTTGCGAGCACTACTTCCACACCAAAAGCTGGTCCAACCAGAGAACCTGGCATATTACCCATCACAGTTGACATAGTCATTGTACCGTGATTGTGTGCACCTGCTGGATCACCAGCTTCATCTTCAACAACTGCGGCATTGTTAACAAAGTCCCACCTGTCAATTACAGTTGCAACCGATAAACACTCATGAGTTGTCCTGAAGCCTGAGTCCAGCATGCCAAGCAGAATTCCCTGGCCAGTTATGCCTTCTTCATGAAGTAGTGGCACATTAATCTGCTCAAGTGATGCCTGGGTTCCACCGTAATCGATATCCCATCTTCTACTGTTGAAGCTCTGTTGACTTGGGACAGATTCAAGATTGGGACGAACAAAGCGGACAATCAATTCCAGATCTTTTACAAACGACAATTCTGCATTTTGGTAAATTTCAGCCGGAGTCATATTGTAGCTTGCTGCGTTGAGCCATTTACTTTGTTTACGAGGCTCGCCGCTTACGGCATTTACGTATTCCTGTTTGACTGGTAAATCGGTGTAATCAACAAGTCTGCCACTTGTAAACACTTTGGCACGTCGTCTTGCAGCTCGTGGAGTGAGCTCTGCTTCTGCACGGTCCAGCGCGGATTCAAGATTGGTGCCTTTGTCTGCAAACCTTACCCAAACAGGGATTGTACCATCGTCGGCGCGTAGATAATGAGAACTGTCATCCATTACTTTTTGCAGTGATGGAGAAATATCGGCAAATGCAATTACAGGTAAGAGTAACATGAGAAAAACAGGCAGTACTTTGCGAAAAAGCATTTTGACTCCAGTCGAGTATGTAAAAATGTGTTTCATTTTCGGATTTGGCGGGGAATCCGTAGTAATTATAGCATATTTTACCAGTTTTGTGTAAGTTCTTGGCATGAGAAATGAAATTAAAATTGGATTGGCTCTGGGAAGTGGTGGTGCACGAGGTGTGTCACATACTGGTGTTTTGGTTGCGCTTGAGGAAGCCGGCTTTACTCCGGATTTGATTGTGGGAACCAGCATAGGTGCGGTTGCAGGTGCATGTTACGCTGAAGACCCCGATGCCAAACGTTGTTTTCAAAAAATTATGAGCTTTACCAAGGACAAGGATTTTTTGTCGACTTGGGAGCCATTTATTCCTGATAATAATGGTGATAATGTTTTTCAGGAGCTTTATGGTGCAGCCACAAAAAAAATGGCTGCTTTCAAAACCATGATTAAACCGGCTCTTACTAATGCAGATACTTTAAAACGACCACTGGGCATTCTGCTCAGATCCAGGGATTTTTCAGAACTTAAAATTCAGTTTGCTGCTGTTTCAATAGACCTCATCTCTGGTGCCAAACAAGTCACAACTGAAGGCCCTCTGCTTGATGCAGTTTATGGTAGCTCTGCAATTCCCGGAGTCTTCCCTCCATTGGAAAAAGATGGAAAGCTGTTGATTGATGGTGGAGCACCTTATCGAGTACCTGTTGAAATTTGCAAACAGATGGGTGCAGATATTGTAATCGCAGTCAATATTCCATCTTACACTCCAGAGAAAACAGAATATGGATCCGGAATCGATATAATTTTGCGTAGCGATGCAATTGCCCGCGATAAACTCAATGAAATGATTATTGAAACTGCCGATGTTGTAATTACGCCAGCAGTTTCCAGATATCATTGGGCTGATTTCCGCAATGCTGAATTGTGTTATGAAGAGGGAAAATACGCTACAGAGCAGGCTATACCGCAGCTATTGGATGTCATAAAAAAACGTTGCAGCCGTTCATATAAATTACGAACCTGGCTGCAACGTAAACTGTCCTGAACAATCTCTACATCGGTGAAAAACCCTGGTCTGCCCAGTAATCATCCTGCATAAACTTTTCAAGTTCCATCAACTGAGCCAGATGACCTTCTTCCCACTCGGCAAGCCAGGTGAAAAGTTGTTTCAAATCTGCATCGTCAACAAGAGCAGCTTGCTCCTTGTAATATGCAATCGCCTTGTTTTCCAGATCGCAACCAATGCCAACAACTGCCAGCTCAAATTTTCCTCGGCCAAGTGACTTGCGGAACTTGTCATCGATAACAGTACCAGCGCCATGGTCAACTTCACCCGGTTGAACTTGCGACAAGTCCAACTTGCCACTTTTTTCAAGATGTTTGTACTGGGTCTGCAGAATTTCCACATGTTCATCTTCATCTTTTGCCAATTGATCAAACATCAATTTAGCTGCCACATTTTCAGTAGTTGCTGCAGCATGTGCATACAGCTGTTGACCTTTGACTTCGGTCATAATTGCATTGCGAAGTGCAAGTACCATCTGTTCTTTGTTACTCATTGTTTTCTCCTGTGCAGGTTATAAAAACACATCAAAACAGTGTGATGTGGAAGTACCTTTTTGGTCGAGCTTTTATGTCGGCAATCAAATCCTGAACCATCATAATGGTTGAATCTGCCTCGGCATACAAGGTTTCATCATGAATCAATTTACCCAGTGAACCTTCACCGCTCTCCATTTTTGCGACAACTTTTGCAAGCGATGCCGTAACATCGGTCAACAGTATAGTCAAAGTATCAGTTTTGGCAAAAGTCCTGTCTGCCCCTGCTATTGCAGAAGTAATCTTTTCATCGCCAACCAAACTGTTTATCTTTTCAACTGAACCTTTCAGGTCAGTTACCAGCTGCTTCAAGCCAGGTGAAACATCATCTACAAGAGTGCTTATTTTTGTAGCTGCATCATGACCGGCATCCATTGTTCCAGTCAGTTTGCCCTGATTACGCAACTCTTTTACCAATGCCCTGATCTCTTTTGTAAGTTCCTGTGCATCGTCAAGTGCAATGGCACCAGTTGACATCATTGCGGTCATATCTGCATCCACTACACCTTTAAAGGTATGATTGCTTTCAACTGGAGTACCCATACCTGGATCTATCTCGATCAGTTTTTCGCCAACAATACCTACAGTTTGAAGCCGTATTTCAGCATCGTTGCGCAAGTCGGCATCACCATGAATGGCAATCACTACAAGAACACCGTCTTCAGAAAAATCGAGTGACTTAACAGCACCCATTCTGATACCACGTACCTGGATGCGATCATGAACCTGAAGACCTCCAACACCATTGAACATTACATTGTAACTGGTTTCCCCGGAGCCAACATTGACCTGTTTCAGCCAGATAAGACCGACAATAAGAACAATGAAAGATACAATAACTGTAATGCCTACCTGAAGTTCACGTTTGCTGTTCATAGCTTCCTCGCTTGCCTAAAAAACTGACAATGGCCCGGAGGCACTGCCGTTGATAAACTGTCTAACTGCAGGGTGACTTGTCTCCCTGATTGTACTTATTTTTTCCGAATGGATTATTTTCCCACCGCTGAGCATTGCAATTCTGTCACCAATTTTAAAAGCACTTTCCATGTCGTGAGTTACAACAATCGATGTGACATTCAGCTCATCCTGAAGTTTCAGAATCAGATCATTAATTGCATCTGCTGTGATTGGATCCAGCCCGGTAGTCGGTTCATCGTAAAGAATATATTCAGGTTTCATTGCGATTGCACGTGCCAGTCCAGCACGTTTTTTCATACCACCTGAAAGCTCACTTGGCAGTTTGTTTTCAACACCACTGAGACCCACCATTGCCAGACACTCACATGCCCGATCATTAATTTCAGCATCAGTCATGTTAAAATGCTCAAGTAATCCCAGGCCAACGTTTTCGCATATTGTCATTGAATCAAACAGGGCTGCACCCTGGAACAACATGCCGAAACGTTTTCGCAATTCATAAAGATCTCCATGACCCATTGCGGTCATTTCCTGACCATCGATCCATACTTTTCCAGAATCTGGTGTCAGCAGTTTCACAATATGCTTAAGCAGAACCGATTTTCCTTCACCACTTCTACCAACAATCACTACAGTTTCACCACGATTGATTACAAAATCCAACTCATCGAGAATTTTTTTATTCTGGAATGTTTTGCAGACAGACTGCATCACAATACCGCTTGTTGCCGATGGGTCAGCAACACTGAAATCTGGCATTGGGAAGCTATTTTCAGTCATTATCCAAACACCAATTGAAAGAGGAATGTTGCCAGAAAATAATCTGCAATCAAGACGGACAGGCAGGTTCCAACAACTGCCATCATTGTGGCCTGTCCTACACCTTCAGCACCACCTCTGGTATTTATTCCAAAGTAGATACCACTCATACCTATGATGCCACCAAAGAAAACTGATTTAATCAAACCACTGAACAGGTCAGAGGTTTTGAATAGCATGAACAGACCTTCATTGAAGGTGCTAATAGTTACATCAAGAGTCAGAACCGAGACTGCAAAGCCACTGAAAACTGCAAAGAAATCGGCAAAAACTGTGGCTACCGGAAGCATCAGAAGTGTTGCCAGAAAACGAGGTAATGCAAGATAGCGTATTGGATCAATAGCAAGCATTTCCAGGGCATCGATCTGTTCTGTAACCTTCATTGTTCCAAGTTCAGCAGCATAGCTTGCACAAATTCTGCCACCAACAACCAGAGCAACAATTACAGGCCCGAGTTCAATAAATACAGAACGTGATACACCAGAGCCGAGAAATTTCATCGGCACATACCCTTCCATCTGGTATACGGCCTGAACAGCAGTCACAGCACCAATAAAAATGGAAGTTGTTATCACAAGAGGCATTGAACCGATCAGCACAACATGCATCTGCTCTAAAATCTCACGGCGCATTTTCCAGCTATATGGAATTTGCTTCAAGATAGCAATAAACAGTATCCACCCTGTGCCTACTGTGACAACGGAGTCGAGTACTTTGGTTCCTGTGTTGTGTGCAATCGATTTCATAGGCTCAAGTATAAGTTCCGATGGGAGTTGTGTCTACTACATCTGGCTTATCCCCTGATTCTATGCTACAATCTGTACCTGACACCAACCAAGGAAATGCTATGAGACATCTATTGTTCGTTGCACTGCTGTTAATCGCAAGCTCTTCATTTGCTCATATCGATCCAGATGATTCCCGCTACGAAAACACGCTTGCTAAAGACTTCATAATGGATGCTCCGTGGCGAGTGATTGATGAAAACACGCCAATTCCAGTGACAATCATTATTAAAGACTGCGATACTGATGATGTCCGTGACCTGCACTGGATCCGCATCTGGGATGAGTCCAACGGCAACACTATTCTTTGGGATCATGATTTCAACGATGAAGAAATTGGCGATAACGCCAGCGAACACAACTACTGGACATATATCACAAAAGTAACTGAAGGTCATCCATCCCTGCCCAATGGCACAGCGCTGACTCCAGCAAATCTTGGCTACTCGGTTGGCGATAATATCAGATTGAAAGTCAGCATTTACTATCGTGACGATTGGTTCAATTACACTGAAACTCGACACATCAGAATCAATGTTGGCAGTGGCAGATTCCCATGGGCTGACAACTGGTTTGGCGGTGACATCCACTACCACACAATGTACACCAATAATATTTATGAATATGGCGCACCACTGCCTGCTGTTAAACATACAGCTATCGCAATGGGTTTGAACTGGCTGACTGCCACTGACCACTCCTGCGATCTTGATGAAACCGGTGACGGCACATATTCCTACGCAACTCAACAATGGGAATACACTTTGCAGGATGTTGGCGGGACTTTTACAGACTATCGCGATGTCACAGCTCAAGGTTCATCCTGGGGCGGGCTTGGCGCTGACGTGGCAGACCTGGATTGCCCTGAATTCCGATTGTACAGAGCAGTTGAACTGAATGTTGGCTCTGTAGAGTCATCGACATTGGGAAAAACATTGCATTGCCTTGTTTACAACGATGAATACATACACTCTCCTGACAGTGGCGCTCCAGGCGAAAGGCCAATTTCACCTGACCTGCTAACAGCGATGGACCAAATCAGTGGCAACGGTTTTGCATACTGCGCTCACCCTTTGTCTGATTTATCAGCAGAATTTTTAGGCTTTGACTTTGGTGCAAATGGCGCACCATGGGGTTCTTACAACCTGACTCAGGCATTGACCAGAGAATCGTTCCGCGGTTTCCAGATTTTTAACACCAGGAGCACGGTTACATCGCTGAATCAGAACAACCCCTGGGGCGATTTCGATGCCGGTGTTGTCGCTGACAATCCCTATCCAAACGAACTCCTTGCTGGTGTAGATGTGTGGGATAATTTCATTGCAACCGATATTGCATCTGGCACTCCCCGAAAACTTTTCATGTCTGGCGGCAGCGATGCTCACGGTGATTTCAATTACTCCACATACATGAGCCTTGATGACTACGCAGAAGACAGCGCTATGGGAAAAGTTCAGACTGTAGCATTTGTTCCTGGCAGCTGGACTGCTGACAACTTGCCTCCAGTCGAAGACCTGCTTGCCTCATATCGCAATGGCCACACAATCTCTACTGATGGTCCTTTTTTGGAAATTGGTATTGATACCAACAACGATTCCGACTGGTACGATGAAGCTGACCTGATGATTGGCGATGACGGTTCTCTACCAACAGACACCAATGCAACTTTGCATTTGCGATGGGCTTCATTGACTGAGTTTGGACAAATTGAGTTGATCAGGTTACTGGCAATTGATGCCACTGGAACAACAGAATTGTTGGCACTTTATCCCGATGAACTTTATGAAGGTGAAAGTTCCACTGCACTTTCAGATTTCAATCTTGAAGGATGGGTTGCATTGCGAGCAGAGCTTCTGACTGCTGACGGCTTGGCTGGCCATCGTGCATTTACCAACCCGATCTGGGTGAACTTTACTGAACAAATTTCAGGTATTAACAACACATTGCCTGTTATGCCGAATCAACTTTTGAATGTTCCAAATCCGTTCAACCCAAGAACTGAAATTCGATTTGGATTGCCAGCCGACACATCGGTCACACTGCAGATATTCAACATCCAGGGTGAACTTGTGCGTGAATTGATTACGAATCAGCAGCTTGCAAGTGGCGATCATACTTCAATCTGGGATGGCAAAAATAGTGGTGGAACATCAATGCCATCAGGTACTTATCACTACAGACTGATAACTGGTATCGGAACATTGAATGGAAAAATGAGTCTGGTTAAATAG
>JABIBH010000207.1 GCA_018652925.1 bacterium
TGGCCAATACCGAATTGCTTTTCGCATTCTTCAGCAGACAGGCTTGCAAGATATGTTCTGGCTTCACTTTTTCCGGAAGCTGGAAGTGCATTTAGTAGCAGGACATCGATGTGATTGGACATCAGTTTTCTCCTTGAAAAATAGTCATTGGTTGTCAGAGTAAGTTGACCGATAAATTGCTTCAGGTCAAGTGCGCATGGTTTTTATCTTGTGCAACAGGCTTGCAAAAATCCAGCCTATCCGCGTGAAGATATAATAAAGTACAGGGATAGCACTGATAATCAGGATAGTACTTGATGCCAGCCCACCAATGGATGAAAGTGCCAGGTTCTCCCAGATGTCTTTGCCGCCATCATTGTCGGTTAATTTGATAAGCAGAGGCAGCATTCCTGCAATTGTGGTTCCACTTGTGAGTAGTATTGATCGGAGCTGAATTTTGGTGCCACTGGCAATTGCAGACTGCAACATTTCAACTTTTTGAGCTCTGGGAAGTTGCCAAAGATCGTAGCCGCCGAGTCGTCGTTTTTGAGGAATACTCCAGGATGCAAAACTGCCTGTTTCAATCTGTTCACGAAGTTGGAGTCGGAAGCGATTAATCAGCAGAATGGCATTATTCACAACAATACCAAACAACAGAACCAGCCCAATACGTGCCGATGAGTCAAATGACGAATCTGTTAACCAGAAAATAACCATCACACCGGATAGTGCCATTGGTAGAGCCATCAACACAAGAATTGGCAGTAGAACAGATTCAAACAATGCACTCAGAGTCATGAAAATAAAGAGTGAAGTGAGCAGTAGCATACTGTTCATTTCTTCTTCCTCTTCACGAGTAAACCGATCACCAGAAGTGTCTTCAGCTTCGTAGCCGTATGGCAGTTCAATACCTGCCATAATATCGGTGATAAATTTCTGTTTCATCTTGTCAGTGCCAACATATTCCCAGGTGATTTGCATGGAATAGCGTTGGTCCTCACGATTGATTGTAGAAACAACTGTCTTTTCTTCCAGTGAAACTACATCGCTTAAGCGGATACGCATACCATTGGAGGTTGTCATCATGTGGGCAGCTATCTGATCATATTGAATTTGGTCGGAATTCAAAAATCCTAGTTGTAGTCGTTGATCCTCACCATCAAGCAACATATGCCATGGATATTCTACACCAAGTAGTCTACGCAGATGGCTGACAACTTGAGAAACCGAAAGGTGATATTTGGCAAGTGCTTCACGGTTAATAACAATCAGAGTCTCACTCATATCACTACGACTGAATCTTTCACCACCAGTTAAGCGGGTGCTTCTGACTCGTCGATTTTTTTCCAATCTTTCAATTACACCTGAACAAATCTCATTAAGTTCTTTACTGTTGTAACCAGTAATCTTGATAACCGAGTTGTTGTTGCCACCACCACGGCCGCCCTTCATATAAGGGTCGCCAAAGCCGTTAATCCAGATGAACATTCCGCCAAGTTCTTCTGCCAGCATGATAATTTTATTTCGATACAATTCAGGATATTCAGTTAACAGCATTTCATCTTCGAACTCGATATTCATGTATGCGCGATTATCGTAGCTGGTAGTTTTCATGGTTATTCCAGCTGGAATAGGAGTCAGCTCGCGCTCAAACTGAAGCATAGTTTCACTGGCAAAAACAACATCAGTTCCCACTGGTCTTTCCAGATAAACGACAAGAGTTTCCTTGTCCTGTTGTCGCCAAAAACCACCCTGATCAATTTCATTATTATACAAGTGCATTGCAAACCAGCTGAAAGCAATTAGCAGGGCAACGGGGTAGAACCAGAATCTGATATGGAGCCGTGTGATTTTTTCAACCCAGCTTGAAAAAACGCCAACCATTATCATTACAACAAGTCCACCACCAAACCAGGGAAGCAGACTTGTGACTGTATCGATTCCCTTAATCCAGAGCATTGCTCCGCCAGCAAACAGTACAACTACAATGGAGGAAACGGACCAACGCCAGAGTAGTGAGAACCCTTCAGGTTCTACTTCTATAGTTGAATGGTCGCGCGACATTTCTATTTCAGCAGTCCTACGCAATGCAACTGGAATCCAGCCGAATGCAACCAGAATCGATGCAAGCATTGCAATACCAACACTCACTGCAAGAGGGACATAGTAGAGTGCAAGTCGGCCACTTAAAAAGATAAACGAGAGAAAGGCAACAATAGTGGTTAACGTAGTAGCAATAATAGGGAAAGCAACTTCGCCTGTTCCGCGAACCAGCACTTCAGTTGCTGTGAGATTGCGTCTGCTGAACCTGCGGTGGATAGCATCAAGAACCAGGATACTGTTATCCAGTAACATACCAAAGCAGACTGTCAGACCACTGATGGTGATAAAGTTGACTGAGATATCAAAGAAATAGAACAGCGACAGACAAATCACAATCGCCAGCAATATTGAAGAGATTACTATCGCAGTTAATTGAACTCTGCGCAGAGCAGCTGCCAGCATCAGAAATAATAGAGCTAAAATTACAAGCGATCGATATACAAGTTCACGCAGTTTGTCTTCAAGCTCTTTACCCTGGTCAGTATCAATCTCAAATTCACACTCAAACGGCATCATTTCTTTTATCTGCGGCAGCGCTTCTCGAATTCTGCGGCTTACTGCCACTGCATTTGTGCCACTGCGTTTAGCAACGCTGCACTGAATTACA
>JABIBH010000208.1 GCA_018652925.1 bacterium
CTCCAGCATATAAAGCCTTTTTTATTTTCAAAGACTCTGAACATTCAGCTTTACCAAGATTTCCCCATCGGACTAGGTTGCGGAGTTGGTTGTCAGTAGCGGGGGAGGCTAGATAAGGAGTAAAGAACCTGCGCTTAGGCATTGTTGGTTCATGGGTATCGTTCAGAAGTATGAAACAGAAAAATGGTTGGTCACTATTTTTGCGAATCCAATCAAGGCCAAGCATAACCATGTCAGAGGCGGGTAGGTCATGGTACTGGCAGACATCAAATCCTGTATCGAGCCCAAAACTAAAGAATGGATTTGAGTAAAGAGCACAGGTTTTGTAGCCCTGTTTTTTTAGATGAGAAGCAAGGGTCAGTATCTTGGGATTCAGTCCCGCGGGGGCGGTGTTGCCCAAGTCTCTGACTGACCCAGTTAGTCCTGCTTGATGCACTGATGGCATTACGCCAGTCATCGCGCTTGCGAACGATGGTAGAGTCCATGGACAAGCAGAAATTGCAGACTCAAAAGATGTACCGTTTTTAACAATCAAATCAAGGTTGGGAGTCATGCCAGAATTGCTGAGATGGTCAAAGCGCATGGTATCAACGGCAACTACAAGCAGATTTGTAGAGTTGTGAGCAACTACCTTGGGTGCAGAAAAAGACCTCTTGCAGACAGATTTCACCTTTAGGAGACCAGCTGCTAGGTCGCGTTTCATTGTTAATTTTGCAAACGGTTCATTGAGCATATTTGAGTCCTGACTTTTGATTATCACATAGCAAAAAACAATGATAAACATAACTTGCCACTATTTGCAATAAGATGTATTTTAATCGGCCATACTTTAATGAAAAACAAGGCTGTGAGTTCACAGCTTTTTTGTCCATGAAAGGGAGTTAAAACTCATGATGAAAACCTTCAAGGTTGCTGTTCTGTTGGCAATGGTATTCGGTCTTATGTCCGGATTTGTTGCTGAACAGGTACAAGCTGCTGGTCATCTACTTATTTCTGAAGTAGTTGTTCAGACCAGACCGCCGGCTAATGTATTTGGTACTGAATTTGTTGAAATCCATAACCCAACCGATTCAGACATTGATCTGAGTAACATTTATATGACCGATGCCACTAGCTCAACAGCTAATTCATGGTATTGGGATATCACTAACGGTGGCGGAGGTGGAGGCGTAGGTTTAGACTTCCATTGTAAGTTCCCTGCTGGCACTATTCTTCCTGCTGGCGATAAGCTTGTAATTGCTATCAACGGTAGCACAGAATTTAATACTGCTTATGGAACAACTCCTGATTTTGAGCTTTTTGAAGACGGCACTGCCGATGCAGTTCCAGAGATGGTTGAAGTATTTCCTGGATCTATTGGCTACGGCCTAGGTTCAAATGGAACCAATATTGCTGGTTCTGAAGGATATCTTGCAACTTCAGCTGAGACTGTTGTTCTTTATAGCTGGAACGGTGTTTCAGCAACAGTTCAGGATGTCGATTATTTCATCTGGGGTACTTCAACAGTTCCTCGTGCTGATAAAACTGGTGTTGCTGGTTATTTACCAGATACATCGGTAAACTCGCAAGAATCTGTTGCCAGTACAGCTCATACATTTGGCGTTTCTTTTGAGCGTCTTGATGCTGATGAAACTGGCGAAATTCTTTCAGGTGGTAACGGAATCACTGGTAATAATGAAACTAGTGAGCCTCTTGCTACAACTTGGGGAACTTCTGCGGCTCAATCTCCTGAGTACAGTTCAATTACTTATCTACCAGCTCCAATTGTTACAAATATGGAAGCTCCAGCAATGGTTTTTGGTGGAAATACCGCTGAACTGACTACTTATGTTGTCGCCTTTGATGGCGTTGCATCAGCAGTTTTCAGCTACAGAGTAAATGATGGTAGCTGGTCTGAAGCTAATGGCTTTGATAACGGCGATGGCTCATGGGCTGGTACAACTTCAGCATTTGCTGATTTTGACGAAGTCGACTGGTTTGTAACAGTTACTTCTACTGGCGGAGTTAGCATGGTTAGCCCTGTTACTGCTCCAGCAGCTTTCAACAGCTTCACAGTTGCTGAAATGCTTGGCCCAGGTGATTCTCCTGCTCACTTGCTCTTAACAGAGATTTGTGTTCTTGGTAGCGATGCAGAATTCATCGAGATTTATAACCCAACTGATGAAACTGTTGAACTTGATAACTATTATCTAACCGATGCTATTTATAATGACCAAGGTTACTGGAGACTTCCAGAAGGTAACCCAGCTCAAAATACTGTTGGTGGTGGTGGTTATAATGACTTTAACGGTAAATTCCCTGATGGTTC
>JABIBH010000209.1 GCA_018652925.1 bacterium
AAGCAGAATCAACGCGATGAGTGGATGCATGCCATAAGTAAACGGAACCATCAAAGCAACGCCTGTCGATGCAGAAAGGCCAGGCATAACCCCAACAAAAATCCCGATGATAATACCACCGGCAATTACAAGAGTTGGCTCCCACCAGCTGATATCGGCAATGCCAGCACCAACCAGTGTGGCAAATCCAGAAGCGAGATTTTGAAAAACTTCCATTACGTCCTATCCAAACAAGCTACCTGATGGTAGCGGTAGACCAAGAGTTTTAATAAATATTGCCCAGCAAAACAACAGCATGCCGGTTGCAACCAAAACAACTGTCAGATGTTTTTTGTATTCCATCGCATAAATACCACCAACCAATAAAATCAGGGTGGAAAGGAAAAATCCGATTAGCGGCAGCAAGGTTACAAACAAAATCATCAGGGCTGAAACAATCATTACCAGACTAATTCTGCCATGTTTGTTTGCTTGAGGGTTTTTCATAGCGGAAGTAATCTGCATCAACGAAAACAAGATCAACACAATTGCCCAAATAATGGGAATGGTGTTTGGACCAACATTTTGTCCGTTTGTTGATGGAGGAAAACTTAGCGCGTACATCAAAAGCAGTAGAGCAATACCCAAAGTAGCCGTGGCAATACTCATCTGACCCGTTACGGTTTTCTTGCGGGTTTTTGTAACAACCAAGACGGTCAATATTGCCAGCGGTAGTAAAATCCAGCCAATCAGTCTTTTCAATCTGGCTTGCTCATCTGGCTCGCCAGCAATAATATTTGCCATCTTCAAATATTTAACTGCATCATCACTGTCTCTGTTTACAAGATTCGTAAATGTTTCCCGATTATAAAAAACGTTTTTAGCTGAATTGAACTCTACAAATTTTACCCACTCGGGGTCTTTTGAAACTTTGCCAAGCAAGTCTGTCAGATAATTGCAAATTTCATCGGGTGTGTCTTTATGAACAGCAAAACCTCGCCACATTATTTCGTTTGGGAGGTCGCAATCGATGTCCAGGAATGTTGGAACATCAGGATATCTTTTTAATCGTTGTTCAGCAGAGACAACAGCGATATTCAAATCCGGTCTTCCGCGTACATCTTCAGGATTACCTACATAGACTGTTCCGTGGTTACCGAGCAGTGCAGCGATTGCCTCTCCTCCGCCATCGTATGGTAGCCAGGTTGCTTTGATACCAAGCTTGTCCCAGGTTTTAATTGCCATCAAGTGGTCAAGGCTGCCAACGCCTGGGCCGACCCAAATCTGGCTTCCGTTTTTTTCTTTCGCGTCACGAATAATATCTTCAATTGAAACTACATCGCTATGTCGATTAGTAATCAACGCTTCTGGCGCTTCAACCATACAGCTCAAGAATCGATAGTCATCCATCCCGACACTACTGCGTGTTACTTGAACTGCGGAAATGAAAGTCGCCGGGAATGCCAGCATGTGATAGCCATCCGGGTTTTTGCCCAGAAGAGCTCGCATGGCAACTGCGCCCGACCCACCATACCGGTTTTCAATAACAAGGGGGGTGTCTGAATAGTTTCTGGCGACTTTTGAAATCATTCTGGCAGTCAGATCAATAGCACCACCAGGTTTTGCGTGGACTATTATAACTATCGGTTTTTCGGGATATTCTGCACGTGAGGAGTGTGCAGAGCCGGCGACCAGAACAGCCGCCAGCAACAACAGTGTTAGACATCGTTTAAACATGGGACCTTCCGAAACGATCAAACATTAAACCGTGACGCAGGCCACGATCACTGATTATCAATTCTTCAGTACCAAGTTTACGCATAATAGTCAGTACAATTGAAGCACCGGCCAGAATCACATCGGCACGTTTAGGCATCAGCCCAATAGTGTCAGCTCTTTTGTCAATTGTTCGAGCACGATACATTTTGACCTGTCGCTCAACTTCCTTAATTGGAAGAGTTGAGCCTTGAATAACCTCAGGATCATAGATTTTCATCTCATGAAATACAGCACCAAGACTGGTAACTGTACCGCCCATGCCAACAAGAACATCAACAGGACCAGAAATATCTTCAAATTCTTTTTCAAGTCCTTCGAACATTGATTCAAGTTCTTCGTTTGTCACCGGATCGGTTTTGCAGTACTCTTCTGTTGGTCGGCGAGAGCCAATATCCAGGCTGAACTGGCGATCAATTTCTTCGCCTTTGCCAAAGATAAATTCAGTGCTTCCGCCACCAGTATCAAAAATTACCAGTTTTCCATCCTGCGCACCGAGCCCGGAAAGAACCGCAAGATAACTCAGGCGGGCCTCTTCCTCTCCAGGAATAATCTCGATGCGCATTTTGGATTTTTTCTTTACTGCTTCAAGAAACTCATCGCTGTTTTTTGCACTGCGCAAAGCCATAGTTCCAACCGCAACTATCTTTTCAACTCCAAGCTCTTCTGCTTGAATTCTGAATTCTTCCACCTGAGCAACATTTCTGTCGATTGCATCATCGGTCAGAATTTTGGTCTCATGAAAACCCTCACCCAATCGAGTTATTTCAGTATAGTCACCAAGCACTGTCATCCTGCCGTGCATCACACGGGCGACATGCATTTTCATTGAGTTGGTTCCGATATCGATTACAGCATATCTGCTCATGCAGTTACCTCTGACATTCCAATTGAGCGCTTCATGGCGCGGATGTAATTCACATTTTCGAATGTGTTAAGTTCAAGCTCTTTTACAAACGACATAACTAGCTCAGGATCAGTGTGTTCTACTGCCATGGTTTTCCAGGCAACGCCATCGAAAGTAACTTCAGCCAGTTCAACAATTACTTCACCAAGCATGTAGCCGAAGCGTTTCTTAACTACTTTAACTACTGCCAAATCTTCAGAACCGCCGATGACATCTTTAATGAACTCATCGTAAGTGAACTCATCTTTATCAAACACCGGAGCATCCATATTGAACGATTCATAAATCCTTGAAGCTTCTTCAGCCTTGCAGGGAAAACCGACTTTCAATACAGGCATCCACTGCTCAAGTGTGTCGTCGTTGATATTGCGAAGTTCCTTGATGTCCAATTTGCCATCGCGGACTTTTACATTGTTGCCACCTTTTGTTGTGACAATGTAATCTTCAGCACTATCCAGAACTCTGGTGCACTCATACTTTTCAAGGTTTTTTTCAGCCTGTCCAAGATCCTTGGCAAACGAGCGCCATTCCCAACGAGGAATTATTTCATTCATGAGTCATAGCCCTTTCATTGGCTTTTTGATTCACCATATCTCTGTAATACCGCTCTTGCGATATTGGCAGAATAACTATTCATTTTTCTCAAACAATCCATCAGGTCCAGATGTATATGACTGGTTGAAACAGACTCTTTGATATCTTCTCGTAACCGTTCAAAATGATGCTGTCTCAAGTCACCATCAAGAGCAACATACTTGGCCTGTTTGGTTGCCATCTTTTGAGCTTTTTCCAGACTGCTGTCACGGAACGTATCAAGACTTCTGGCAATCTGCTTAATCATTTTCAAATGATAAGCTCTAACTTCAGTTGCACCCTGGTCAGAAAAAATCTTCCCTTCTGTGCTTTTTTCCTGAGCAAGTTGACGCATTTCCTTGTCGATTATATCTGCAATCTGTTCATACTGCTTTGTGACATGCATCATCAGATAAACTTCATCGGCTTGTTCCTTGCTAATTTTTTGTTTACCGATATCAAGCAAATAAGCTGAAATCTGTTCGTCAAGAGAGTCAATATGATCTTCCATTTCATGAAGTCTATCCAGCTCTGAAAGATCCCCTGAGAAAAATGGCTCGATAGATTTTTCGGCCATAGCCTTTACTTTTTCACCCA
>JABIBH010000017.1 GCA_018652925.1 bacterium
GAGAACGAATGAAGTTAGCTTTTGTGCGTTTTTTCACACCAGCAAGTTCTTCTTCAGTAACTCCATCTGCAACCAGTTTATCAAATTCTGCATAAAGAGCTGCTTCAACTTCAGCAGTTGAAACATCTTTAGAAGGAATAGCATAAACTAGCATCAGGTTTGGATATTTGTTTCCAGGGAATCCAGAGAAACAACCAGCTGCAACACAAAGTTTGTCTTCTTTAACCAGTTTGGTATGAAGACGACTTGTTCTGCCCTGGCCTGCGATATCAGCAATTGCATCATAAACGGCATCATCAGGGTGACTCATTCCACCTTTGTGATAACCAGCCATGATAATTGGCTGAGTGTCATCCATTACTACAATACGCTTCTCACCTTTTTGAACTGGTTCAACAGTTTCAATTACAGGCAATTTTCCTGGACCAGGAACGTCTGAGAAATACTTCTTAGCCAGTTTTTTAACTTCTTTCAACTCAACATCGCCAACAACAGCAATTGTAAAGTTATTACCGATATACCATTTGTCGTAAAAATCGATACAGTCTTGTCTGGAGATAGATTCAATATCAGACATATAACCGATTGTTGAGTGGTGGTAAGGATGAGCAGAGAATGCCATATTCAGGAATTGCTCCATCAACATACCGAATGGACTGTTATCTGTACGCATTCTGCGTTCTTCAGTAACAGGACCATCTTTTTCAGTATAGAACTCGCGGAAAACAGGCTTGCTCATACGAGAACTCTCAAGGTATGCCCACAATTCAAGTCTGTTACTTGGCATGTTATAGAAGTAGTTGGTAGCATCGGCGCCAGTTGAGGCGTTCATACCGTTTCCACCGTTGTTCTCAACAAGTTGACCAAATTCGTTACTGACAACAAATTCACGAGCAACATCTTTAGCTGCTTCAAAATCAGCTCTGAGTTGTTCCAAAACTGCAGGATCAGCAGCATTGCCTTTGTTCAGTTCGTCACGCAGAGCATAAAAAGCGTTGTCTTCAGCTACCATCGCTTTAATCTCTTTTTTGTAATCAGTTGTGGCAATGTGGTTAGTGCCTTTAAAAGCCATGTGCTCAAGAATATGAGCGATACCGGTAATACCGGTAACTTCATTTACGCTACCAACATTAACATAAGTTCGGAATGAGAAAACGGGAACATCATGGCGCTCAAGCACCATAAAGTGAATCCCGTTGTCCAAGGTAAACTCTTGAATCTCATCTTGTAGATCCATGTAGTTACCAGCGGATACTGCACCGGCCAACATAAGCAAACCGAGCAGAACCGAAACGGTTGCTCTAAGGTATCCAGGCATTAAAAGCCTCCATTGGTTTTGTCAGTAAAGATACTGACTGTCGAGAGAAAACCCACAGAGTGGGTCTGTTATTGATCTTGAATATCATTGACACTAAGCAAACTAACTATTGTCAGGCTTAAAATCAACAGACACTACTTGAAGATCTCTTTGCGATTCATTAAAACTGCACCAATAATTGTTGTAGAAGCAATTACTGCCATAATCACCAGAAACGATTCAGTGTTCGATGGTGGATCCGCTGGCTTCAAAAAACCTTCCAGCCACGATATCCCACCTTTAGAACTTTCAGCACTAGGCTCTGACAGCAAATTTCGCAGATGGCAGGCCACTGTAAGTTCCTGCAGTTTCATCGGCGCATGACTACTGATTGATTCCCACCAGAACGCAAAAATCAGCGCTGGAAGCATCGGTTTTTTTAGAACCGTGCCAACAGCAGCAAATATTGCAGTATAAGCCATTGAACCAACCAGCAACACTACGCATGCAGAAACATAAAGTTTCACCATTTCCATGGAAAGTACTGAACTGTTACCAATAGTCATTACCAAAAAACAGATAACAATAGATATCACCAATAGTACTGAGCTTACTATTTGTGCAGAGAAAAGCCTTCCCAGGTAGATAGCCTCTCTGCGCATCGGTCTGGTCCAGTAGTAGACAACTGTCCCATCGTCAACAATTTCACCTATTGCAGACAAACCGAATGCAAGTGACACAATAGCAACCATAAAGTGTACATATATAATCGACATCAAGCTGTCTAATAATGATGTAGCTGAGATACCAGGATCGAAAAACCGCCAAAGCAGAACCATCATTGGAGGAATCAGCATCACAATTGACATAACAAGCAATCGACGACGGCGAATCATTTCCTTGAATGAGAAAATAGAAACCCACATTGCCGATATTAAAAAGCCTGGAGTATTACTGGTGCCCATAATGATCTCCGGTCAAGTATTCAAAGACTGCTTGCAAGCTATCATCAAGAGTACGAATTGATGTAACCTCCAGCCCGTTTTCAAGTAACCAGCCAGGCAGCTCTCTATAAAATGCAGCTGCGTGATCGGTTCTGATTATTAGATCTTTTTGATCTACTTCAACACCGGCAACAAGTTCTTTGGCCGCAAGGATTGAAGCGAGTTTTCGATTTTCAGGGCTGGAAATGGCGACAACTGTCGGATGGTCGTCAATTGCTTCACGTATTTCAGTTACATCGCCTTCTGCCAGCAGTTTACCGTTGTGAATCAGAATTATATTGCGCGTCATTGTTTCAATTTCAGGCAATATATGACTGGAAACGATTACACACTTTCCTTGCTGACCAAGTTTCTCGATAAGCCTCACTATATCTCGACGGGAAACCGGGTCCATACCGTTGAGTGGTTCATCCAACAGAATCACATCGGGATTGTGAGCCAGTGCCTGAGCCATCTTGATTTTCTGGCGCATCCCTTTTGAATATGAACCGATCCTTTTATCAGCAGCATCAGTGAGCCCAACAGTAGCCAACGCATCTTTACAGGCTTGCTCAAGCTCATCACCTGAGAATCCCATCAGTCTGAGCATCAAAACCAGAAACTCGTATCCTGTGAGCCAATCAAAAAGAGCATCACTTTCAGGGCAAAAACCGACTTTGCGAAACACTTCGCTGTCGCGTCTCAACTTACGATCAAAAAGGAGTATCTCACCCTGACTTGGGTTGATCAGACCAGCAAGCATCTTAAAAAGAGTTGTTTTTCCTGCACCGTTGAGACCAAGCAGACCAGTAACACCTGGA
>JABIBH010000210.1 GCA_018652925.1 bacterium
ACAGCATTTTTCTCATCGGCATGAGTAGCTCTGAAATAGCGAGCATTCAGTGTCGATAAATAGTTGGACATTTCAAGAGACAAGCTCCCGGCCAGAAATTTGCCTGCAAGATACAGATAGTAGCTGAAAATGGTTTCTTTGCGGTGGGAGTTATTATTTGGAGATCGATTCATAACTGTGGAATTTGATTATGGTCGGGGCGGCGGGATTTGAACCCACGACCCCTTGCACCCCATGCAAGTACGCTACCGGACTGCGCTACGCCCCGACCTTGGCCACAATGTAATACAGTGTGATTATGCAAACAAGTTGGAGAGGAACCAAGGGTTCTATTTGTCGTTGCCCGATTCATCGGCACCAAGTTCCTGAACGAGTTTAAGGATATCAGCAAGTTTTTGTTTTATTTGAGTGTTGTCAGATGCAGCTGTTTGCTTTTTAACTTGAATTGAATCATCGCTACGAAGTTCAGATATTTCACGACGACGCATTTTTCTGGCGCCTTCAATTTTGTAACCCTGCTCGTGAAGAAGGCGGCGGATTGCAGATATTTCTTCAATATCTTTTTTCTGATAAGTTCTGGTTCCTGAACGTGATCGCTTGGGTTTTAAAGTTGGGAATTCGCTTTCCCAATATCTCAGAACATGGGGTTCTATTCCAGTATACTCAGCAATTTCGCTGATTGAGTAATACATTTTGTCAGGTAATTCCATAATTCCTATTCAGCTTTCAAAGTTCGGTCCATCAGATCCTTGATTGCAATCTCAGGGTTTTTTCCCTGAAACAACACATTGTAAACTTCAGTTGAGATTGGAAGTTCCAGTGAGTGTTGAAGGCTTAATTTTAAAGCAGCTTCTGTCATTACAACGCCTTCAACAATCTGAACAGATTTGTTGAGAATGTCATCAGGTGAGATGTTCTCTTTGACAACAGATTCGCCAAAGTTTCTGTTTCTTGAGTGACGACTCGTACATGTTGTGATCATGTCCCCAATTCCGGCAAGCCCATAAAATGTTTCATCTCGACCGCCAAGAACAGAACCTAGTTGTGTGAGTTCAGCTATTCCGCGTGTCATCAAAGCTCCACGGATATTGTCGCCATACCCAAGTCCATCACAAATACCGGTTGCAATAGCGAGGACATTTTTGAATGCGGACGATATTTCAACGCCGATAATATCATGGTTGGTATAAACTCTAAAACGATCGGTACTGAGTTTCTTTTGCCATTGATGCCAGATTTCACTAGTGCCGGCAAGAACCAGAGCAGCGGGTTGATCTAGCCCTACTTCTTCAGCATGACTTGGCCCCAGCAAAGCTCCAATAGGATGAATATTGCCTGCATCATCAATTGCAACTTCTTCAGTTATTACTTCACTCATCCGTTTCAATGTACTTAGTTCAAGGCCCTTGGACATACTGATTACAGGAGCAGTATTTTTCAAAGTGCATTTACAGAGTTGAGCGGCTACAGACCGGGTGACCTGACTCGGAGTAACAATGAAAATTGCATCAGCATCTGGTGTTGCAGATGCAAGATCAAGAGTTGCAGAAATATTGCCCGGCAATTCAATATTGGGAAGAAAATCAGGATTACAATGCAAGTTGTTGATTGCGTTAACCTGGGATTCTTCAATCCCCCACATTACTACATTATCCCAATTTTTCGCAAGGTGTAGCCCAAATGCAGTTCCCCAACTACCAGTTCCTAGAATGAGTGCGTTCATTATATTTCACCTTTGTCTTTGTCAGGAGCTTTGAGTTTGCTCTCTGACCCATCTTTCAATCTTCTGAGATTTGTTCGATGTTTGAAAACAACCAGGCTGCAAAGGGCGAGAATAAACAAGAAGATTGTAAACGAATGATCCCCGGTTTTCAGTTGAATAAATAGTGTTGCAAAAGGCATTACGCTTACAGCACTGACTGAAGCAAGAGATACAACTCTGGTAAAAACCATAACTGCTGCAAACACACCCAGTGAAATTAACGCCGGATAGAGAGCAAGTACAAGGCAGGCACCGCATGAAGTAGCAACGCCCTTGCCACCTTTGAACCCTGAAAATGGAGAAATTGTGTGACCAAGAACAACTGAAATTGCTGCAAGTAGTAAAATCAGGTCGGGATGAATAATTGACTCATTGCCAGAAAATGAGATGATCATTTGGGCGAGAAGAACTGCAGTTGCCCCTTTGCCAATGTCCCATGCTAAAATTACTGCACCCCAAAATGGGCCGAGGTTTCTGAAAACATTGGTAGCTCCAAGATTGCCACTTCCACATTTACGCAGATCAACCCCTTTAAGCATTTTTCCGGCAATCAGGCTTACTGGAACAGCTCCCAGCAAGAAAGAAATAACAAGTGAAGCAACTAAATAAGACATGGTTCCCCCGATTAATGTTTCTTCATTTTAACAAAGATTCGGTTACCAGTGAATTTGTAGTGTTCTCTTATCTGGTTGTTTATATAGCGCAGGTAATTGCGTGCAAAAAACTTGGGATTGTTTACAGATAAGATAATTACTGGTGGCTCAGTTGACGCTTGAGTTGCAAAATAGATTTTCCCTGTTCCACCAGATTGGAATCGTGCAGGTTGACGTTTAGTTATTTCATCGATGAAGGTATTGAGTTCACTGGTGTCGATTCGTTTTTGTCTATACTGCTGAACATCCCAAACCATTTCCATTATTTTGCCACTACGCTGTTTTGTAAGTGCGGACAAAGTAAACCACGGTGCGTATGGAAGGAATGGAATTTCCTTGCAGAACCGCTCCCACATTCCAAGGTGTGTAGATTGATCTTTTTCGATAAGATCCCATTTGTTAAAAGCAACAACAACACCTTTGCCGCTGTTATGAATCAGTCCAGCAATTTTTGAGTCCTGAGCAACAGGACCAGCTTCAGCATCGACAACAAGTAGCGCGATGTCACACTGCTCCAAAGCACGGACAGTTCGCATGTTGCTAAACGCTTCAACAGCTTTATCTACTCGGGATTTTCTTCTCAGTCCTGCTGTGTCGATTAAACGAATTGTATTGCCATGCCATTTGATATCGGTGTGAATTGAATCACGAGTTGTACCTGGTATATCACTGACAATAGCATCTTCTTTTCCAGTAAGCAGATTCAGGATGGTACTTTTGCCAACATTTGGTCGACCAAGAATAGCAACTTTACAATCACAAGGATGCTCTTCAGTACCTTCAGGGAAGCCATCAACTACCCGGTCCAGCAAGTCACCTATATTGTGTCCGTGCAAAGCACTGATTGAAAAAGGATCACCAAGTCCCAGTGAGTTGAACTCATGAGCTGCATAATGATGATGTTCCTTCTCGACTTTATTTACAGCTACGACGACCGGTTTACCTGTACGGCGCAAATGCTGAGCAATTGCATCGTCCCAGGTGGACAATCCACCAGTTACATCGACCAGAAATATGACAACATCTGCCTCATCAATAGAGTCTTTAGCAACTTGCGTAACTACTTTGTCGAATCTGGTAACTTCATCGCCAAAAGGAACGATTCCGCCAGTATCGAGCAAATAAAATTGATGACCGGCCCAATCAGTAATTTCACATATACGGTCCCGGGTGACGCCTGCAGTTTCATGTACAACTGAGCGTCGACTTCCTAATATTCTATTAAACAATGTAGATTTACCTACATTTGGTCTGCCAACTATGACAACTGTCTTGAGTGACAAGGTTCTACTCCTACTTTAGCGGTATTGCGCAACTGCTTGTAAATCAGTGAGATGTGACTTGGTGAAGTTAGCTTATTTTAGCCCAGTAGTCAATCAGTCCTTCTTCATCAGGAACCTGAATATTATGGGCAAATCCTTGGCGAATATCGTCTATGGTCATGCTGTCCAGAGTCAGATTATCTGAATTGAACATTCTTGGTGGCAGCAGCACAATACGTTCTTCAGTGAGCTGTGACAAGGAGTTACGAATGTCCTGCCCCGTCAAGAGCCCGGAAATAGTAACTGAACTACCGTAGAATGTGTTATCAACAGCTACAATTTCTACGTCAGGAAGTAACGGGTTCTGGAAAATGTGCTGCATTCTGGTTTCAAACGCATGTTTAGCAAGATGGCCAGTGAGAATAGTTATCGGTTTTTCAGGGAGACTGTTTTCATTGTTCAATATTTCGATTTCATCAGACCAGATGTCGGCCAGACTGCTTGTTGTGCCGATTCCATTATCAAGCTGTGCAAAATCATCATAATGCTCAAGCGGTGGAAAAGGTTGCTCGGCAAGTAGGTATATCTCATCACTGAGGTAAACAAAAGAATTGGATTGTTCCTGTCGACTCTTCTGTTGCCACTTGGACACAATAGAAATTGCCTCAACGGCATCTTTCTTAGTAACTGAGGACAAGTCTGGTAAACCTTCTCGATGTTGTGACAGACCAACAGGCACAACAGCAAGAGTTTCTACATCAGGACACAATTCGTATAGTTCTTTGATAGATTTATCTAGAATCTCGCCATCGTTCCAACCAGGACAAAGCACTATCTGGGTGTGAATTGTAATTCCACCACGAGTTAATTTCTTTAAGATCTCAATGACATCGATTCGCTTTTTAATGCCAAGCATTTTAGTTCTGACATCGACATCGGTTGCATGAACAGAGACAAAAAGAGGAGTCATGTTCTGTTCAATTACTCTGTCTACTCCCCTTTTCCCAAGTGAGGTCAAGGTTATGTAGTTACCATATAAAAAGCTGAACCGATAATCCTCATCTTTCACATAGACACTTGATCGCATTCCTTTTGGATTCTGATCGATAAAACAAAATACACATTTACAGGCACAGGTCTTGAACTCCATGGCAGCAAAACAAGAAGTTACTTGATCAAGAGCTTGAGGTGCGAGAGGAACCTTGGTGGTCGATCCATCGAGCCTCTGAATTGTGAGCACCATCTTGTCGCCACTCGGCATGTAGTAATATAAATCAAGCATATCCTCTACCGGATGGTCGTCCACAGCAGCGACAAAGTCGCCAATCTGCCAGTCGTGTAATTTATCCAGTGGAGATGGAAATGGTTGGATCAGTTGAATCATGATTGCTCCGATAGGGCTGTACTGATTAGCTCAGTGAATCTGGACAGACTTTCAGAATCATCAGGTGAACAACTCATAAATTGAGGTTGCGCTTTGAACCAGGTGATTTGTCGTTTGGCATATTGTCTGGTGACTTCAATGATGCGTTCTGATAAAGAGTCTTTCTCCAACTCGTTAGACAGAGACATCGCAATTTCGCGATAGCCGATAGACCGCAGACCAGGTGAAGTTGCAGAGTGATTTTCCAATAAGCCAGCTGTCTCTTCAATCCAACCGGACTGAAGCATCACGTTTGTTCTTTGAGCAATTCTTTGATGAAGCTCGCTTCTCTCCCTGTTCAAAAATAGCAGCGGATATTCAAGACCAAGTGCCGGGTCTGGTGTTTGGTTAGAGATTAGTTGGCTCATGGTTTTTCCGGTTAATTTGAAAATCTCCAGAGCTCTCTGGCTGCGGTATCTGTCGTTAGGATGAATACGGTGGAAACTTTCTGAATCGACTTTTTCAAGATTAGTGCGGATTTGTGAATCAGATAAATCATCGAGTTGTTTGCGGACATCTCCTGTGTCATCCTGGGGAATCTCCAACAAACCATTCTTAAGAACAGTTAAATACATTCCCGCACCACCAACCAGGATCGGCAGGTTTCCCCTGTCAGTAATCTCTTTATGAATAATGCAGAAATCATTGCGAAATGCTTGGGCCGAATATGTTTCATCCGGGGACAGGAAGTCGATAAGGTGATGTGTACAGGCAGCCTGCTCCAGGTCGGAAGGTTGTGCCGTACCAATTCTCATCCCTTTATAAATCTGTCGACTGTCCAGAGATATAACTTCTACAGGAAATTGTTCGGCAAGAGACAATATCAAGCCAGTTTTGCCCACCGCGGTAGGCCCTGCAATTACTGGACAGATATGCTTCATTTAACGTCGTCCAAATCGTTTTTCCAAATCTTCAATTGTAAATTGGATAAGAGTTGGTCGGCCATGAGGACATGATAGTGGGATGTCGGTTGCAAAGAGTTTGTCGACCAGGTTCTGCATCTCTGGAATGGTCAGTAATTGACCGGCACGAATTGCTCCATGACATGCAAAGCTGGCGAGCAGATCATTGGAATCTGCGTTGGAACTTTGATCGGTTTCAGACAGGTCATCAAGAATATCCAAAAGCAGCTGGCCCTCCGACCAGTTCTTCACCGATGAAGGAATACCCTGAACAATTATCGATTGACCACCAAATGCTTCAGCAACAAAACCTAGTGCTTGAAGTTGAGTCTGATTGGATTGAAAAGTCTGAACTTGAGCTGGCGAAAGCTCAAGATGCACAGGAAAAAGTAATTGCTGGATTGGGATGGCAAAAGAGCCCTCTTCGATAGAAGCCTGGGCTTCATTATACAGAATTCTTTCATGACTGTTGTGTTGATCGATTATAACCAACGCACCTTTTATCTGTGTGCAGATATACGTTCTGTGAAGTTGCCAGAATGGAGCTGAACGAAGTTGCGAAACTTCAGAGGATGCTTGAGATGGTGCAACAGAAGAATCAGGATTGCTGTCAAACAAACCAGGTTGAACACTGTTGCTGTCAGGTGCAGAATATTTTGAAGTAAAATGTCTTTTCAAATAATCATTTTGTGCCTCGTTAATAGAATCAAGGCTTGGTGAATCCGGCCTGGTTATGTCAGTCAGAGGTGTCAGCTCACGTAAATTCAGCCCATCGCGCAGAGCCGAATTGATTAGTGAAAAAACGGTGCGCTCAAGCATCAACCGCACTTCGGTCTTTGCTGGATGAACATTGATGTCAACCTCTCCAAAAGGTATCTGCAGGAAAAGGATTACTACTGGATGTCTGCCGGGAGGAATTACTTCTTTATAAGCAGTTGCGATTGCCTGTGACAAAAGCGGACTTTTGACAGGCCGTCGATTTATAAAAATAAATTGTTGAATTCGATTGGGACGTGTCCAGGTTGGTCGACTGGCCAGCCCACCAACGGCTATGCCACCCTCCTCAGCTTCAAATCTCGACAAGTGTTCTGAGGCAGGTCCGCCAAGCAGATCTTTAACTCGAGCCGGAAGTGAGTCGGCAGCCAAGAGATCAAGTACCGGTGCAGTGTCAGCAGTGAGCTGAAAACGGATTTCCGGATATGCCATAGCAATTGAAGTTACAACATTGGTGATTGCTTTTTTCTCAGCAGCTGATGTTTTAAGGTATTTTCTGCGTGCTGGAGTATTAAAAAATAGATCTTCGACAAGGATTGTTGTTCCACGATTTCTGGATGCAGGTTCACGACGCTCTGTTGCCCCGCCACATACACGCATCATTCCGCCAATGTCTTCATCTTGTGAACGAGAAGTTACTGTGCAACGGGAAACAGAGGCGATACTGGCCATCGCTTCTCCCCTGAAACCAAAAGACTCAACTTGAACAATGTCAGCAGCTGAAACAATCTTGCTGGTTGCATGTCGTTCAAAAACCAGAGGTAATTCACGAAAAGGGATACCGTGACCATCATCCTCAACCGAAATTGAAGTAGTACCACCTTCAACAATAGTGACATGAATTTTGCTGGCACCTGCATCCAGAGAGTTCTCAATGAGTTCTTTTACAACTGAAGCAGGGCGTTCAATAACCTCGCCAGCAGCTATTCTGTCGATTGAAACAGTATCAAGAATACGGATTTGTTTGCGCGACATCTAAAGAGGTTTCCTTCAAGCCAAATTGCGAATCGATTTGTTATATGATAGATGCAATTTACTAATATCGTCAATGTCTGCAAATTATTTATCGATGGTCTTTGATATCGCTGATTCAAACAGCTCTTCTGCGTTGTCATATTTTCCTGGATATGTCACGCGCCCGGCTTGAATAACAAGTTTATCGGATGTGATAACTTCTTTTATAATTTGGATTAAGCGTCGCTCGAATCTGGAAACAGATTGCGATTCTTCAGGTGCGACAATAGCTATTGTATTGTCATCGACCATAGCTATCGAGTCTGAGCTTCTGACACTTTCAATAAGAATTCTCAGCAGTGGAGTTACCGGAATGCTTAATTTGATAACAGTCAAAGAGAAAGATGTGTGATATCGATTTGAACGGTCGATTTCATTTTTGAGGCGAGCAAGTAAATCCATTTTGCTGCCGACTGCAGAGTCACAAGAAGCACCGATATAATAGTTCTTGAAAGTAGGCAGCAGTTTCAAAGCAAAAAGGGCATCATCTTTACTGAACAAAGATCCGTCAAGTTGATGGGCCGGAGTTTTACCATGGAAAACAACAGTGAAATCTGATTCATCAATTACAACTAGAGTTGCCGGGAATTCATCGGTAAACGCAAAACCATCTTTAGCATCTGCTTTTAATTCCACCAACTGATCAGACATGACATCTTGTGGTAGGTAATACTCCACTTTATCGGAACCAAATAGCTGAGCTAATACATCGGGGTTGAAAACCTTGTTTTCATTCAGGTCAAGAATTGTTGCCATAGCTTTTAAAGCAAGATCAGGTCTGAGCCGGTCAAGAGAGTTGCTTATAACCAGATCTATATTGTCTGCAAATGTCCCAAGTACATTATCTGTTACATCTGCAAAGTGTTGTTGGTGCGAAGAATTTGAAAATTCAACAGAAAGTGCCGATTTGAATCTTGTAGTAGTCAACGGCAAATATTCTCGTATAAAACCATTTGAATTTTCACTGCTGTCGATTTTCAGTTTCCGTGATTTCAAAATTGAATTCTGCCAACCCGGGTGGCCGTTGTCAATTATCCCGAATCTGGAAGAACCTTCGTTATCACTTTCAATGAGAAGTAATTTGGAGTCAGGTATCTCTATTGCCACCGATACAAAATCGGCATTGAATTTCATTGCAGTTGAAGAACACCAAACTGCGATTGCGTGATCTAAACGATTAAAATCGCACGCCACTTCATCCAGGCTGAATTCATAATTATCCGATTGATTTACAGGTACTTTCATTTTGTGGAAAGAGCTGGTAGAACATTTGGCAATG
>JABIBH010000211.1 GCA_018652925.1 bacterium
CAGTTGATAATTTCAATTGCTTTGCTGATGCTGCCTTTTGCGCCGACAACAAAATCAATCACACCGATGCCATTTCTACTATTCCTGTTCTCCGCATTCTGGCATGAACTTGGTCATGCAACAGCACTTGTTTATCATGGCAGACGCCCTGGTGCCATTGGCGCAGGCGTACTTCTGATTTTTCCAGTTCTTTGGTGCGATGTGACTGCCACAGCTTTATTGTCACGCAGTCAGCGAGTCAGAGTTGATCTTTGTGGAATGATTTTCCAGCTTTCTATCGCCGCAATTTTTCACCTGCTGGCAATGATTTCCCAAACTCCGGAATTTGAGACAGCATCCAGACTTTGCATAATGGCAGTGCTCTGGAACCTGATTCCATTCTTGAGAACCGACAGTTATTGGCTGCTTTGCGATCTGCTGAAACTCAATTCATTGTGGAAGTTACCTGAAAATGCAACTGTATCAATTCGCTGGGTTGTGTATGCTTATCGCAGCGGGAAAATCCTGTTTCTCACAGCTGTTTTTGGTGGTCTGATTTGGAATGTTGTTCAATTTCTGAGGTGAGACTGGTACTCACCTTTGCCAAATCAGCGATTATGTTGTTTAATAGTCTGAGAACTGACACGAACCTCAGGAGATTATAATGTCGATTTTGAAAATCGCACAAATGGGGCATCCTGTATTGCGCCAACAGTGTGAAAAGATTAACCCGGAAGAAATTACTGAATTTGCAGTTCAGCAATTGATTCGCAATATGCTGGAAACGATGATTGAGTACAACGGCGTTGGTCTTGCAGCGCCACAGGTTCACAATCCGGTACAGCTTGCTCTGGTTGGTGGAGAAACTGACGAAGAGGGCAAACAGATTTTGAGGGTTATTATCAATCCTGAGATTACAGTGATTGGCGATGAAAAATTTGGAATGTATGAAGGATGTTTGAGCGTCCCGGGACTTCGGGGTTATGTTGAGCGTCCGTCACATATATTAGTTTCTGCTTATGACGAAAAGGGTGATAAGTATGAGCTGGAACTGGAAGGCTTTCCTGCAGTAGTGATGCAACACGAGTGTGATCACTTGCAGGGCAAGCTGTATATAGATCGTATAACTGATACCACAAAACTCGCATTCGAAGATGAGGCAGCAAGATTTCTACCTGTTGACCTGACTACCGATGATGAAGAAGGAGCTTCAGATTGAATAACGAACTTACCGTCTTTGTAACGGCATTCAATAATCGTAATTATGAAACAGCACACAACCTGGCTGTAGCACAACATGAGCAGAGCATAGACAAGGAGTCTCTATTCTGGGATGGAATATGCGAGATGTGTTGTGGTTATATTGCAATCAGCAAAGCCGACCTGGAAACTGCTGAACCGCTTTTAGTTTCTTCAATGGGAAAATTGCGCAACTTCGGGTTCAAGTATGGAGATTTTGAAATTACCAGTGCACTGGCTGGAATGCGCAGAGGATACGATGAATTGCGTCGAGTTGCTGAAAATAAAGGAACCGTTTTTGATGTGACCATGCTTCCAAAGCTAAAACTCTCATCTTCACAAGCAGTTTAGTTGCGACTTTTTAAAAACATGTATATCCTGTTCTGAAATTAAGAAGAACCCCTTAACGGAGACGGGAATGACATTGAGGTCAATCGGGCACCAAGCATCTGCATCTAATATTGGTAATGTTAATTGCCAGAAAAAATCAATACCCTGCGACAGGGATTGTCCTGCAGGGATGTTTGAGTTAGTTAAGCAGAGTTCAGTTCGTGGGGTTTTGCACAGTCATACCAATATGTCGGGTGGGCCGCATTCCCTGAGTCGACTAGCAGAAACAGCCTCCTTGATTGGTCTGGAATATCTTGGTGTTACAGACAGGCTTATGACTCCGGATCAAATTGTTACCCAATCTGCAGAAATCCTGAAACTAAACAAAAACTCCGATTTCAAACTACTTCACGGCATTGAGGTTGAAGCTGACAAGGACGGCAACCTCCCGCTTCCCGATGACATCATGTTAATCTGTGATTTTGTGATTGTTACTTTGAAAGAAAACCACTTTCAATCCAAAACAGCAATGACTGATAGAGCTATTCGCGCAGCAATGAATCCGTTTACATCGATATTGTCACACCCACTTGGTGATTTTATGACAATGGGTGAAAACAACTGGATAGATATGGAGCTGGTGTTGATGGCAGCAGCCCAAGCCGGAGTGGCCATTGAGGTTGACGCCAATCCTTCACACGCAAAACTGGACTGGCACAACTGCATGCTGGCTCAGCAATTTGGTGTAAAACTTGTAATTGCCAGTGATGTACATCGTGCAGCCAGACTTGTTGATTACAGACACGGTGCTGAAATGATTAGATCTGCCGGCGTTTGTTGTCGACAGATCCTGAATAGCTGGGGTGCCGATGAAGTGAAATCATTTTTTGGAAATTACTCGGCAACCAATTCATCAGCCAGCGCCTGAATATCGTCCTCACTAACTTTCATATAACATTGCTTGTCGGGAAATGTAAGAACTACCGGCCCCTGGTCACATGGACCAATGCAACTGCTTGCATAAACTCCAACATCCATCACAAACCTGTTAGCAAGTTCCTCTTTTAATTTAAGGTACAAATCAAAACCGCCAGCATCGGCGCAACATGGTTTTGGCGAACCTTCAGGTCTTTTATTTGTGCAGACAAATACTGCCCGACGAATTGGATAAGGTTGTTTTATCATTGCGAACTCCCGTTCTTGTTGTATTGTAAAATTTCTCAATCAACACATTAAACAAGGAGAATAGAATGTCCGCACTAAAAAACTTCAGTCTGGTTTTATTGACTCTGATTCTGGCAATGCCGTTGCTTGCACAGGACATGATGTCGGATATGTCACTTGGCCCTGAACACAATAAACAACTTGAGCGAGCTGGCACCTGGGATGTTCACAGCAAGATGTGGATGGCCCCAGGAATGGAGCCAATGGAAGCTGCTGGTGTATCCGTTTGTGAAGCCGTTATGGGTGGTCGATACACAATTGATCGTTACACATCGGATTTTATGGGTATGACCTATGAAGGGCTTGGCTTGAATGGTTACGATACGACAACCAAACGCTATTGGTCAACCTGGAGCGACAACATGAACACCGATATCGGAATCATGTGGGGAACTGTTGATGAATCCGGAAAAGTTTATACTTATCATGGTGATATTCATGATGAAAAAGTAAAAAGCGTTGCTACCAAAAATGACGATGGAACTGTTTTGTTTGAAATGTTCATGGTCGGTGAAGATGGTACTGAAAATAAAACTATGGAAATGTTTTATACCCGTAGAAAGTAAACGCGGGATGACGGAATTGGTACTCACATGATCCTGATGGCGACATACTGCTGTCAGGATCTGCCTGTTTCAGCGAGTAGGCAATGGCATAGCTTTTGCGAAACCTGGCCTGGTGGCAATCAGGTTGTCGACTGGTGTCGATGCGGGTGGCTGAGCCAAAATCCCGAACAGATTCCAAAGCAATTTCGCTGGGGGATGCGGACGGAGCCGGCTGGCGCGATTGCTGGGTTTGCTCGACGGCCTGTTGCCACTGCAAATGAAACTATTTTTGGAGACGTATTGTTAACCTGAAGTTATTATCGTGAAACAAAAGGGGAATAACTTGAAAACTGTCACGCTGCTATTACTACTCTGTGTACCACTGCTTGCTCAAGACGGCACTGAGGAAGATCCATTTCTGCTGGATCTGGACTCACTTATTGAGGCCGGGTTTGTTGTTACTATTTCTCCAATGGATACCGTTATTTATGAACCTGCACCTGTGGACACAATCCGCATTACGGCCAAATCAGTACGAGTCAGTGAGGTGGTCAAGCGCATTGGCGAGCAGATGCGCAAAAACTGGATTCAGCGTGGTGCTTCAACATACACCGAAAATGAAAAAACCACTTTGTGGGACGGCGACAAGATAGATTGTTATGAAAATATCAATAGAGTTCATATGGATGCCGACTATCAAAGCAACATTATCAGCCTCAGAAGCAGACACAGGCAATGGGAAGACGGTACTCTCACAAAAGATGAAACCGATGAAAACATGGAAGAATATTTACCCGAAAACGTAATCAGTGTTGGCATGGATATGCCGTTTTCACTTACCCAGGGCGGCTCTTACAGATATGAAATCCTCGACAGAATTCTGATTGGCAACAACCTGGTTTATAAACTCGGTTTTGAAAGCAAAAGCAAGTTCAAACCACAGACCAGCGGTGTGGTCTGGATAGATTTCAGCGATTTTGCAATAAGAAGGATGGAGGGAAGCATGTCTGGTGTTATGCCCATACCTCTTATGAAAAGCGTGCCTCATTATTTATTGATAAATAAAAAAATCGATGGTCATTGGGTTATTTCGGAGATGACTTGTGAAGTTGAACTTCACGGCAATCTGCCACTGATTCCCGATAGAGCAAAGATGACAATGAAATATTCAGACTATGAGTTTGAGCACGGAGGCCAGCATTGAAAACACTGTTATTAATTTTATTGGCTTGCTCTGTTTCTGCCG
>JABIBH010000212.1 GCA_018652925.1 bacterium
ATAGATAAAATCAATCTTGTTCACAAAGCTGGAATGCGTGCAATTTTTTGTTATGGTGAAAAAATTGATGACAGACGAGCTGGTCTAGCTGAAGAAATAGTTAAAAAACAGTTGCAGGCAGTTTTGCCTCAGCTTGACAGCTTTACGCCGGAAAATACTGTTCTGGCTTATGAACCAGTATGGGCTATCGGTACTGGTGAAACTGCAACTCCGGAAATGGCACAGGAAATTCATAACCTGTCGCGCAATCTGGTTGCAGAAATGTTTGATAGCAATATTGCAGAAGCGACAAGAATTTTATACGGAGGAAGCATGAAACCTTCCAATGCTAAAGAACTGATTGCTTGTGCAGATATCGATGGTGGATTGGTTGGCGGAGCCAGCCTTAATAGTGATAATTTTCTGGGCATAATCAAAGCTGCCCTTTAACCGGAATCTCCCGGAGGAGACCATGAAAAAAATTCTATTTGTGTTGGCACTAATTGTGTCTATGTCAATGTCTGTTAATGCTCAAACTGAAGACAGCTGGGAAGCTGCGCGTTTGTATGAACATCCAGACATGCCTCTTTTCAATGAACTGCCAGATAACGCAGAAGTGTTGAGACTTGAAAATGGTCTTGAAGTTCTGTTTTTGCGTAATCCATTGCAGCCGATGGCAGCAATTATTACACAGATCAAGGTTGGTTCAGCTCAAGAGGATTTTCGTACCAGCGGTATGAGTCATATGCTTGAACACTTGCTATTTAATGGCAGTGAAAAAATGACTCAGGAAGAGCAGTACGACCTTGCAGATTTGCATGGCATTTATAATAACGCAAACACTACAAATTTCTTTACCAACTTTATGATGGTAATGCCTGCGGATGAGCTGGAAGTTGCAATCGATTTGCAAGCCGAAATGTTATTCCACTCAATAATTCCAGATGCCAAGTTCGAAAAGGAACGTGGCATTGTACTCGGAGAAATTGTTCAGAGTCGTGATCGTTCAGGAAATTCTGCTGACTCGGTAATTCGTGAAATTGTTTTTGGTGGAAGTAGCCTGGCACTCCCAACTCTGGGCACAAAAAGTACGATTGAGTATATGTCACGCGATGACGTGTATAAGTTTTATAAGAATCATTACGTACCAAACAATATGGTAACAACCATTGCCGGTAATTTTGATCGTGACAAGGCCCTTGAATTGTTGAACAAATATTTTTGTTCAGTTCCACCGGGAACAGTGCAGAGACCTGAGCTTGTTCCTGCTGAATTTATTGGCAGGACGCATTCTGTTTCTCGTCGGATTGGTGATTCCCAGGTTATGGCACTTGCTTATGAAGCTCCAGCCTATGGGTCCCCTGATTTTTTCCCATTCCTGGTTATGAGCCATATTCTGGATACACCAACTACCGGTGTTCTGACCAGAGCAATTGCTGAACTTGATCCTGAACTTCAGCCTGCAGTAGGCGTGTGGTGGGAGAGAGAAGAAGGGTTTTCCAGACTAGTTATTGAACTGCAGCTGCCTGATGGTGCAGATCATGCCCGATACTACGGCATGGTTCAAAATGCACTGTCGGATGCAATGGAATATGGTGTCAGTGTTGATGATGTGCAGGAGATAATTGCCACCAGTGAAACTGAAACTCTGATTGAACGTGAACAGTTGAGACATCTGGCAATTATGGCAGCAGAGCCGATTGCACAAGGTGGAGTTGATTACTTCCTGAATTATCTGGATAACCTGGCTGCTGTAACAACTGAAAGTGTAACGCGAGTTCTTGGTGCTTACGTTGTGAACAGCCCACACAAGGTTATAAATGTTTTGCCAAGAGTTGAGATTGAAGACGAAGTTGTTGTAGAAGTATTGCCAGTCCGACAGGAACTTCAAAACGGTGCAACCTTGATCACTTTGCAGAACAAGGATTCAGATCTGTTTGCAATGCATATCACAGTTCGTGATCGTAGTCTGCTTGATGGAGACAAGGCTGGTGCATTGAATATGGTTCATCGCCTTTTGACTTACGGTGTTGGTGGTTGTGATGAAACTTGTCTGTCACACAAGCTGCGTGCTCTTGGTGCACAAATAAAGCTGGTTGATAATCCATATTTCCCAATGGACAACTACTACACCAACAGCAGGTTCTCGTTTATTCGAGTTGAATGTGCTGCTGGCAGTGGCCAGGACGTTTTGTCACTGGTTCTGGAAATGATTCAGAGTGCTACATTCTCTGAAG
>JABIBH010000213.1 GCA_018652925.1 bacterium
AAATGCCCAGAAACACTCTTCCACGAAGAAGTTTCGTGACACTGCGAGCATTGATCGCTGTAATGACCCGAGGGTTTATCTCCACTATGGCAAGATTGACAATTTGCCCCGGTAAAATGCCCAGACACATTTTTCCACGAAGAAGTAGTATGACACTGAGAGCATTGTCCACTGTAATGACCCGATGGTTTATCTCCTCCATGACATGATTGGCAATTCGCACCAGTGAAATGCCCAGAAACACTCTTCCACGAAGAAGTTTCGTGACACTGCGAGCATTGATCGCTGTAATGACCCGAGGGTTTATCTCCACTATGGCAAGATTGACAATTTGCCCCGGTAAAATGTCCAGACACATTTTTCCACGAAGAAGTAGTATGACACAGTGAACATTCTCCGCTGTAGTGTCCCGAGGGCTTATCTCCACCATGGCATGTTTGACAGTCCGTCTGTCCGGCATGATTGAAACTACCGACCTTCCAGGAAGTCGTGGTATGACATTGCGAACATTGCTCTCTGGAATGGAAAAATGGTTTATCGCTACTATGGCAGTTTTTACAATTTGCGCCAGTGAAATGCCCCGATACATTCTTCCACGATGATGTAGATGTATGGCATTGTGAGCATTGTCCAGCGGGATGGTTAGCTGGTTTATTAATACTATGGCAAGAGTGGCAATCTGCAACTTTTGTATGTTCAAAACTGGCAGGGAGCCAATCTGATGTGCTATGGCACTGAGAACACTGCCCATTAAAATGCTTGGAGGGTTTAACCTTAGCATGACAGCTTTGACAGTCCGTTTTCCCAAAATGACTAAAGTTGGCAGGCTGCCAAGCAGATGTATTATGGCACAGAGAACATTGCCCTTCATAGTGGTTGGCAGGTTTTTTCTGACTATGGCAAGAGGCGCAATTCGTTTGTCCAGCATGATCCAAGCCAGCAGGAATCCAGGCTGATGTGAGATGGCATTGCGAACACTGCCCGTTTGAATGATTGGCAGGTTTCTTCTCAATATGGCAAGTCTGACAGTCAACTTGCTCGGTGTGATTGAATATCGTTGGTAGCCAAGCAGATGTGTTCTGATGGCAAAGCACACATTTCCCGGAATAATGTGCTGCAGGTGGATTATGGCAAAGTTGACAATTTGAACTGGCAAAATGCCCTGATACGACAGCCCAAGATGAGGTTATATGGCATTGGGAACATTGCTTCTCAGAGTGATTCGGCGGTTTTTTCCCGCTATGACAAGAGGTGCAATCTGTCTGCCCAGCATGGTTAAATCTAGCCGGTAGCCAAGCAGATGTACTATGGCATTGGGAACATTGCCCACTGTGATGGTTGAGCGGTTTACGATTATTATGGCAAGACTGACAATTTGTGGCACCAACCAAAAGATGGTCAAAACGAAAATCAGCCCAAGATATTGAATTATGGCATGCAGCGCAATCACCCTGATAGTGTCCGACCGGTTTATTCGCCGCGTGGCAAGCTTTACACACGTTTGGTGTCCCCACATATTGATTGGCAGCATGACAGCTTTCACACCCGATCAGGGCATGTTGACCTGTTAATGGGAAAAATCCATGCCTTGCACCAGGGCTATTTGTAGGAAAGGGTATCGCTTGCGGACCACCCGAGATGAGCCTGTCCGCATCAATATTGCGAGATAACACTTCAAAGAATTCGCCATCCCCCACGATAGATGCAAAATCACCAGACTCTGTATCCGGATTCAAAATCAGACTTTGAAAACTATCGATTTTGGCTCTAAAAACTTCCCAAATTTCAGGCTCTTCCTGTGGAGCGATACTCAGCACTGACATTGACTTTCTGATTCTGAGCAGAAGTAAACCTAAATTAATGTCCAGTTTTTCAGCTTCTGCCCCATCTGTTTTTGCAACGGATAGGGCTGCCTGATCTAGAGATTGATTTAAATGATAAATGGAAATTAACTCGTTCTGGGTTCCAGCAGACTCTCGTAAATCGTCTGCTCGGCGTTGTGCGATTGCTATGTAGTGTCGTGCTTTTCCCAAATTGGTTCTAATTAAACGTCCATGGCTTTCTTCAGCAAAATGCTGCCAAGCAAAGAGGGTATCACCAGGGTGAAGAGCTTCCGTGGCATCTAGGGCGAAGGTAGCTATACCTATCACGGTCACAAACTTTCGGTTTTGACAAGGTTCTAACTGGCGAATTATAATTCCTGATTATGAAATAAAAGTGTCTAAACAGGAGAGAAAACTTGCTCAAATTAACATTTTCAGAAGAAGAAATCAAC
>JABIBH010000214.1 GCA_018652925.1 bacterium
GTAACCCTGACTTGGGTGCCATTTTTGGTGGCTACATTGGCGCGATTCTTCTGGGCGGCCTCTATATGAGCGTGGGGATCTTTACCAGTGGTCTGTTGAAAGACCAAATCACTGCCTTTATTTTAGGGATGATCGCCTGCTTTGCTCTTTTCCTGATCGGTATACCTGCAGTTTCAGCAACTATCGATGGCTGGTTCTCCGGCTTCGGTTCGTTCCTGCAAAACGCTTTTGGTTTAATGCCTCATTATCAATCATTGCAACGTGGAGTGCTGGATATTTCAGATCTGCTCTATTTTGTAACACTCACTGGAGCATTCCTTGTGATGAATACTTACTGGCTTGAAGGGAGGAAGTACTAATGAATAAGCGAAACTTCCGCCTCACTTTTACAGCTGCATCAGTTTTGGTAATTGCGATTGCCATTTTCCTGACTTCTGTTGTTGGCAATATGGGCAATGCCCGAGTTGATCTGACAACCGACAAACTGTTTACAATGAGCCCATCGGCAGCAAAGATTCTGGGTGAACTTTCAGTACCTGTGCAGATAAAATATTATGTCACCGGTGCAAGTGAGATGCCTACGGAACTGAAAAACCTTGAACGTGATATTACCGACAAGCTTCGTGATTACGAATCTGCTTCCGGTGGTATGCTCGAGCTTTCTATTTACGATCCACAGAATAATGAAGAGCTTCAGGAAGAACTGACCGGGCGCGGTATCAGGCCTTTCAAGGTTCAATCGATTGATAAAGATGAAATGGGAATTAAGCTAATTTGGAGTTCCTTGAGTATTGCTTACAAGGATTATCCTGAAGAAATTATTCCGCAGATTTTACCGCAATCGACAACAACTCTTGAGTATGAACTGATCAGCATGGTTTACAGACTCACTCAGGACAAGAAACCGAAAGTTGCACTGTACGCTCCTGCTATAGAAGTAGATCAACAAACTGCAATGATGTATATGCAACAGGGAATGCAACCGCCTGCTCCGCAAGAGATTTACGGGACGGTTAGCAAGATGCTTCAGCAGGAACAATATGAGATTGTGAAGGTTGACATCACTGCTGAATCACAGATTCCTGTCGATGCAGATATTCTGGTTGTTCTTGGTCCTAAAAACCTGACTCCACGTCAGGAGTTTGAAATCAACCGTGCAATCAGCAACGGTATGAATACTCTGTTTGCAGTTCAGGCTCATGAATACAACTACTCCTTCCCTAATCGAAGTGGAATAGATGTTCAAGGCAGGGGCACTCCTTCTGGTCTTGAAAATATGTTCAATCAATTTGGTGTTTCAGTTTCAACTGACCACCTCTGCGATGAAAATAATGAAATTCTTGGTGTTCCAAGACAGCAAAATCTTGGTGGCATGCGGTTCAATACCAACGAACCGGTAAGATTGCCAATCCATGTCAAAGTTTCCGAGTCTCAGATGAATCAGGATATTGCAATAACCAACAGAATTTCAGAGCTTCTCTATCTGTGGGGATCTGCTCTTGAAACAGATAAGACAAAACTCCTGAACAATGAACTGACAGTTAAAACACTGATGAGTTCAAGCAACAGAAGTTGGGTTTCTGATTTCACTGATGGAATAGTAGCAAACTCTGTGTTCACCAGGAACCAGACAGATGGCAATCTGCCTCTGGCAATGATGATTGAGGGTACATTCCCTGACAGTTATTCCGGAAGGGAAATACCAGGTTGGGACAGTGAAACTGAAGCTGCCATTGTTCCACTTGCAGCTGCACCTGCTAAAATAGTCATGGTTGGATGTGCAAAAATGTTTGATGACTCAGCTATGCAGGCAGGACAAAATGCACTGCTGCTGCTGAACTCAATCGATTCTATGGTTCATGGCGATGATCTGATTTCCATTCGATCAAAACTTATGACCCAACGTGTGATCAAACCTGTTGGCGACACTGCAAAGGTTCTGTTGCGATTATTTGCTGTGGGATTAGTGCCAGTTGTTTTGGTAGTCTTTGGATTATCACGGGCAAATTCCCGTCGTCGTAAGGAGACAGCATGAATAAAAAAACGATAATTATCTTACTAGTAGTTCTGGCTCTGCTTGTTATTGCCAGCCTTACACAAAAAGAGAGCCATCGTAATGCAGTAACTCAAAAGGACAACGCTGCTCTGTTTGCAACAGAATTCGATGCTGCAAATATTAGCAGAATTGTTATCACTCAAGGTGCGGATTCTACTGGTGTAGTTCTGGATAAACTTGAGCAGTGGGTTTCCCGCTCCCGATTTGGCTATACTGCTGATGAAAACAAGATTTACCAGCTGTTGAATATGCTCAACGGTCTGGATGGCCAGTTCAGAAGTGATAAAGAACAAGTCCTGGTTGATTATGGCCTTGGTGGCAGTGAAGCTGTAACAGTTTCCTTGTTTGACAGTGATTTTAATGAAGTTGTGAGCCTTGAAATTGGTAAGTCCCCTGCTGGTGGCACTGGTCATTTCATTCGCAGTACAACTGACAATAAAGTCTATCTGACAAACATCGACGTTCTGGCAAAAATGGGACTGGTCAATGGACCTGAACTGCCAAATCATGCGTTCTTCCTTGACACCAGAATCTTCTCAACTACTCGTGAAGATGTCAGGGCATTCACACTGTATCAGGGTAATGAAATTATTGCCCTTGAAAAACGTTATGCAGAAGTTGATTCCACAATTGATTTCTCAACCTGGGACTGGGAAATCACCAAACCAGAGAAAACTATGGCATCAAATGCCGCAGTTGATCAATTGCTCAACAGCTTGATAAGTATCAATGCAGCAGACATGGCTGACCCTGCGATTGATATGGAAAAGGTTGGACTATGGAAAGCGGCCAAAAGGCTTGAAGTTAAACTTGCCGATGGCTCAACCTTTGAGCTTCGTGTTGGCGATAAATGGGACGGCGATCCTTCAGGTTACTATGTAGACAATGGCAATCCCAATACTCGATGGATTATAATCGATATCAAGATTGACCA
>JABIBH010000215.1 GCA_018652925.1 bacterium
GGTATCGTTGGAGAAATGCCCAATTACCATTCCCTGCTCATTAATTTCATAGTCGATAAGATGACCAGCTTTATAGCCATCGGCCTGGGCAGTAACGTGCGAAACTGTTGAGTATTGAGTAAGGCCATTGATTTCACCTGCAACTCCTGTTTCAAAACTTACAGTAACAGCTGGTGCACCCTCTTCGCCTTCGACTGTCGGATCAAAAGTTAAACCAGAAGCTCCGCCATCGTACACGAAAGAAGTAATTTCACCTGTCTCACCAAATGAGACAGTACCACTTCCACCTGAAGTGATTGATTCACCATTTTCCATCTCTGCTGTCCATAACCACTGATGTGCTCCATCAACTTTTGAAAAAGTGAGTATGACACTATGGCTGTTGCCAAGTGAGTCATAAAGAACAGTTGAGAGCTGTGGTTCTTCACTGTCAGCAGCTGCCTGAACTTGAGAAAAATCAAAAGATGTTTCCATTACAGGGTTTATTTCGCCAACTTCACGCATTTGAACATTGCCAAGCGCATAATCAGTTCCAACATCACCGGTCATCACAATTTGACCTTCTGCATCTATTTCTACCGATCCGGTTGCAATCCCAAAGGCGGCTTGCATTGAATCGGTCAGATCATTCAGAGTAGTATTTGCAGTCACGGTCAAACTTTGGGCAGCTATAGCACCGCCATCAACAGAACCTGTAATTTCGAGTGTTGTTTCAAGATCCACACCATCGATATGAAGTCCAAGACTCTCACCCTGGCTGTTAAACAAATCTATCAGATAATCATTCTCAGTTGCTGCTGATCTGACCTGGCCAGTACCAGTAATTGCATTGGAAGTTGTACCAACAGAACCGGCCGGCATTTCATCGCTGAATGTAAAGTTATCATTGAATGCCGTGTTGCCGGAAACTGACAAACGCATATTGTGGATAGTTGATCCGGAGTTGTTCTCAATTGTCAGTGATCCATTTTCTTCAAGAGTGACAGAAACAGATCCTGGTGTAATTCCATCGAGAGACTCCAGAGTTGCAACAACCCAGTCAACCATCTCCTGAAGTGATCCCCCACCATCAAGCGGGTTTTCAGAATTTACTATAAATGGGGCCTCTGAAATTGTGATTCTTTGACCACCAAACTCAATCATACCTGTCAATGCAATACGATCATTTGTCTGCAGACCAAAGCTGCTTCCGTCCTGACCATAAAGTCCTGTCAGTAAATCATCGCCGTCAGCAGAAGCTATAAAATGATTGGATTCCAGAATTGTTTCGCTACCATCTGCAGCAGAATTCAGGTTTCCATCTAATTGCACCAAAGTGGACGCTGAGGCAGGCATCATAGTCGTTGGATCGATTATTAAATCGGAGAAAGATCCCGCTGTGATATTCCCATCGGCATTAGCCATAGCACCCTGAAGTCGTAAACCAGATGCAGGATCTACCATATAATTGTTTGCATCGATACCAAAGGCTCCAGCTCTGGAATAATACGACTGCTCCCCATCGCTGAGAACAAAGTAACCGCTACCATTCAAAGCCAAATCAGCTTTTCTGCCAGTCCCTTGAAATCCACCCTGGGAATTAATTGCGTCGATACTACCAACTGATGTACCCAGGCCAACCTGCATGGGATTGGTTCCGCCGAGTCCACTACTCGCAGGTGGACTTCCTATACTCATATTCTGTGATAAAATATCACGGAAAGTTATTCGTGAAGACTTGAATCCTATAGTATTTGCATTCGCAATATTGTTACCAATAACATCGAGCTCAAGATTGCTTGCGCTTATGCCTGAAATACCTGTATACAATGACCTTAACATGGGATCCTCCCGTTATTACGCGCTGTCTACCGTGACCGCACGAGGCTTTTACATGCCTACTTCAACAATTTCTGAAGCGTAGTATTCCTGCCCTGCCATATTGACTAGAACAAGGTTGTTTTCAAATCTGATGCTATCTACTATACCAGTCATAAAACTGGTAAAACTGACATCATTTTCTGCGTTGTCTTGTGCAGTGATACCCAGGGTATAATTACCATCGGCAACTGTATCTCCATCATCGTCCTTGCCGTCCCAGGAAATATCATTCCAGCCTGCTTCGCTGGTTGTCTCGTATGTACGAACAACATTTCCAGCATCGTCCTTGACCTCTACTGTAATTATTCCACCAGTAGTGACATTAACTCGATTTGAAGAAATATTATCACCATTCACTTCAACAAGATTTCCTTCCACAGTTGCATTCTTACCCACAAGTCCCAGCATCATTGTGTTATTGAGACTCTGGGTGTAGATCATACTTTCCTGCATCTGCGAATTCATATTTTGCATTTCTTCCAGCTGCGAGAATTGTGTCAGCTGGTTGGTAAATTCGGAGTTATCCATCGGATTAAGCGGATCCTGATTCTGCATCTGAGTTACAAGCAGTTGTAGAAACTGATCTTGCGATTGTTGAGCCGCAGATGGTTGATTGTTTGATGTAAACATTGTGCTACCACTGTTAACGCTGTTGACACTCATTATTCCACCCCTTGATTGTCTTCATCATCTTGCTCAGTTTGATTATCTTTAAAATCAGACTGATCATTTTCCTGAAATTCTTCTTCTTCGTCGATTTCAATATTTATTTCAACATCTTCCCATTCCTGGCTTTTGTTCAAAATGATGTCACCCAATTCTGAAGATCCCTCTTTAAGTGCTTGAGCTGCTGCTGCCGATTCCACTTTCAAAGTGATTGAGAGCTTAGTGCCATCTTTCTGGAACAGAGCTTCTACTCTGCCAAGTTGTGGAGGAGTCAGACTCAACTTGAATGAGCCTTTTCCAGAGAGTAACAAATTGCTGCCAATTACTTTTGAGAAGACCTGTTTTTTGACA
>JABIBH010000216.1 GCA_018652925.1 bacterium
CCTGCATCCCAAAATGAGTGCATCTATGTTTCATGTAGAGGTGAGTTTCCTGAAATGTATCCTCATCTATTAGCAGCGCAAGTCGTTCTCTGGCAGTGAGTTTGCCTGCTGCGTGCTGTTTTTCGATTCTCTTTTCGCCGCCTCCAAGATAAAGCTTTTCACGCTTTTCATGAAGTTCGTCGATCTTATTCAATGTCATAATAATGCCCTCCAGGCATGTTAAAAAACCACTCTCAACAGGAGATATGGCACATTGAATGGTGGTTGTCAAATAATAAACAGGGGAATTTAATCTAATTTACCAGCCACCAGAACTACGCCGGTTACAATCATTACAATTCCGATAACCTGCACCAAAGAGACCTGTTCCTTGAGTGCAAAAACAGAAAAACCGACAACTATAAGAAAGCCGACTGAAGTCATGATTGGATAAGCAATCGACAGCTGAATTTTACTTAATACATAAGAGTAGGCTACAATATTCAGGGCAAACAAACCAACTCCGGCAATAACCAGCGGGTTGGTAATAATCTGTTTTAAAGCAGTCAGCGGATCTGACAAACCAATTTCCTTGCTCTTCATTCCAGACTTGATAAGAATATTCGCAAATGCATTCGCAAGTAGAGCAACAACCAATGCTATGTATTGAGGCTTCACAGTTGCCCGCCTTTATAAACCATGTAAACACAAACTGAGAGCCAGACAACAATATTGAGAACCATCGGTGCATCATTAAGCAATACTTTTGCAGGGTCTCCCCCTTTTTTCCGATTGTGAATCAGGAATAGGTATCGGAAAACTCCATATAAAATAAATGGGACTGTATAAATCAGATTTGTAGTTCCAAACTTTGCAACCGTCTTACCATTCACCGTATAAAGCGCATAGCTCATTACTGTACTGGCTGCAGAAATCAGAATCAGCTGGTCAAGAAGATGTGGACTGTAGTGTTCAAGAACAGATCGATGGTTGGTATTGTTTTCACCAAGCAGAACAAGTTCATGTCTCCGTTTTGCAAATCCTAAAAATGACGACAGCAAAATAGTGCACATAATCAACCACGGCGATGCTTCAACACCAATCACAGCTGCACCTGCAAACACTCGCAACACAAAACCGAGCGACAAGCTTCCAACATCTATCAATACTATGTGCTTCAGCTTGAATGAGTAGAACAGGTTGTTGACCATATAGATAATTATTATATATGCCAGGGTTTGCGATAGATCCCAGGCCAGAACCAGTGAGCCAGCTCCAATGACAGCCATAAAAACCAGCGCAATTTTTATCGGCAGTTTTCCGCTGGCAATTGGTCTGTTGCGTTTAACTGGATGTGCCTTGTCTTTCTCGACATCGACAACATCATTCAGCAGATAGACTGCACTGCCAGCAAGACTGAATACAATAAAAGCGAGAGCTGTTCTGGTCACCATCGTGACATCAAACAGGTTCATGCTAAAAATAAGCGGGCCAAACAGAAGCAGGTTTTTAATCCACTGTTGAGGCCGCATCGATATTATTAAACTTGGAAACATAGCTTCGCTTTCAGGTTCAGGTCCAACCACAAGTAAAGGGCATTAGATGGAATGGGTCAACTGAAGTGTTGTAACTTGATAAGTAAATGTTATGTTTCCAGCCTACACAATGACAAACAGGAGGCAAAATGGACAGCAAGAGATTTTTAATAACAGGTGGCGCAGGTTTTCTTGGCATCAACATGGTCAGGTATCTGCTTGATAGAGGGCATGAAGTAACATCGTTGGATCTGATGCCTTTTGATTATCCTGAAAAAGATAAAATTCGTGAAGTTGTTGGCGATATCCGCAGCCGTGAAGATCTGGACAAGGCTCTTGTTGATGTAGACATGGTTATTCACTGTGCTGCCGCGTTACCTCTTTACAAAGCTGAAGATATTTACTCGACCGATCTGGATGGAACCCGCAATGTGCTTGAAGCTTCTGCCGATGCAGGAATCAAGCGTGTTGTTCATGTTTCATCGACTGCTGTTTATGGCATTCCTGACCACCATCCGTTAATAGAAGACGATCCTTTGGATGGCGTAGGCCCTTACGGTATTGCCAAGGTTAAAGCTGAAGATATTTGTGTTGAGTTCCGTAAAACCGGAATGTGTGTGCCGATTATTCGGCCAAAATCATTTATCGGTCCTGAGCGACTGGGTGTTTTTGCACTGTTTTATGACTGGGCAAAAGATGGCCGCGGCTTCCCGATGATTGGCTCAGGTAACAACAGATACCAACTGTGCGATGTTGAAGATGTCTGCCAGGGAATCTGGCTCTGTGCAGCTGGCGAAGCTGAAATTGTTGATGATGTTTTCAATATCGGCGCACGCGAATTCACAACTATGAAAAAAGACTACCAGGCAGTCCTGGACGATGCAGGTTTTGGCAAAAACATTCATGGCCTCCCTGCTAAACCAGTTATCTGGACACTCAGATTTTTAGAAGCATTGAACCTGTCTCCGCTATACAAGTGGGTTTATGAAACGGCGAGTGAAGATTCGTTTGTATCAATCGAAAAAGCAGAACGCGTACTTGGATTCAATCCAACATTCTCCAACAAGCAAGCGCTTGTCAGAAATTACAGATGGTATCTTGAAAACTTGAATGAGTTTGAGGGACGAAGTGGAGTATCACATAGAGTTCCGTGGAAACAGGGAATTCTAAAGTTTGCGAAACTGTTTTTCTAGTACATTTCCAGCATGACCAGCTGACACTCAATGCCACCATTGCGGACAATCTTTTTCCGTTTTGGTCTGAGGCCCAGTGC
>JABIBH010000217.1 GCA_018652925.1 bacterium
CCAGCATTATTTAATCTCCGTTATATGAGTTTCACTTGCAAATGATTCAACTGTGCTGCCGTCAGGCATAGTAATAATGAGAGCTCCGGAATTGGCAATTCCTGCAGCAATGCCAGGGCTTTTTCCCTGAACAGTTACCTGCCTGCCAAACAGGTAATCCAACTCCTTGAACTTTTCGCTCCAAGCCTGCCAACCATCATTTATGAAAGAGTGCAGATTTGTGTCATGCTCATTGATAATATTCCCAACAAGCATTTCCAGATTTACTTCAGAAAGTGTGGTTGCATCAATTTCAGCTGGCAAAGAAGTGCCAAGGTTAATGCCTACTCCGGCTACAAGTTTTCTCTCGACTGAACTGCAGACTCTATCCACAAGAATTCCAGCCATTTTCTTATCATCAAGATACAAATCATTGGGCCATTTTAACATCACATTCTTGTCAGTAGATTTTCTGATTGCTGTTGCACAAATAACGCCAATCCAGACAGAGAAGCCGGATTTGATTTCATCGCTGATATCCCACGACATCTGTAATCCACCATCAAACCAGGTCCTACCCATGCGACCTCTGCCCTTTGTCTGAGTTTTGGCAATCACTACTGAGTTCTTCTGGATATCTGCTGCATCTACGATCTGCTCTGAACAGTGCCATCTGTGATTTATGAATCTGCATACTGTCGCTTTTGTGTTATTGATTTTGCCTAACAAAAAGTCATTGGTCGACGACACTTCATCCAACAGATAAAGAGTGTTGCGCCCTGTTGTAATTTGCAGTTTTTCGCAATCAAACCAATCAGTCATCACTGTCTCCGGCAGAAAAATCGAGACCAATATCCATTGCAATTACCGAGTGAGTAAGTCTGCCAACTGAAACGGCATCTACTCCTGTCTGGGCATATCCACTAACAGTTTCAAGATTAACATTGCCACTTGATTCAAGCTTTGTTTTCCAGCCATCAGGCTCAAGAGTTCTACGCAAAGATACTGCTTCTGCGACTTGTTCATGTGTGAAATTATCCAATAAAATCCAATCGATTTTCAGCGGCAATATTTCTGCGAGCTGCCCCATTGTATCGACTTCAATTTCTATTGCAAGCTCAGGATACTTTTGCCGCCCTGTTGCAACGAGTTCAGCAATAGATAAATCTCTGGAAGCCCAGTGGTTATCTTTCATCAGGATTCTGTCATAAAGTCCCATTCGATGATTAAAACCACCACCACATCGGACAGCATATTTTGCGAGAGCTCTATAACCTGGCAGTGTTTTCCGAGTGTCCAGAACCATGCAGTCTGTTCCTGAGACCTGCTCAACATATTTTGCAGTCAAAGATGCTATTCCACTTAGCTGTTGGAGAAAGTTCAAGACAGTACGTTCACCTGTAAGAAGGGAAGCAGCCTTGCCGGTAAGTGATACAATTTTCTGACCAGCTTCAACTCTTTGTCCATCTGTTACAAGTAACTTCACACAAACTCCACTGTCCAATTCATTGTATATTTTGGATACGAGTGGCAAGCCGGCTATAAATCCCGATTCGCGTGCAGTGATAAAACCGGTTGCAGAAACTTCATGATTTACAGTGACATCGGTTGTCACATCACCAGTTTTAATATCTTCTTCCAGGCTTTGTTTAACCAGAGTGGAAATCCAGTTCTCATCAGGGAAGTTCAGTTCTTTTGGCATCATTTTTCTCCTTGGCCAGCAATTCCCCACTGAGCGCGCAAATCTTCAATCCTGTCACGCAACAAGGCAGCCTTTTCAAAGTCGAGCTTTTCAGCTGCATTTTCCATTTCCGCATCAAGCATTTCTATCATTTCCCGCGGGCTCATATCTGCTGTTACAATCTTCTGCCAAGGCTTTTCATCTACAGGCCTTTGAGGTGCTTCTCTGCCAGCCACGGTTGTTGCCTGTAATATTTCATGTTTCGATTTGTATATCGTTTTAGGCGTAATGTTATTGGCCTTGTTATATGCAACCTGTTTTTCCCGACGACGATTCATTTCGCTAATTGCTCGTTCCATTGAGCCAGTGATTTTGTCAGCATACATCACAACAACACCATCAACATTACGTGCCGCACGTCCAGCAGTTTGGATGAGGCTGCGCTCACTGCGCAGAAATCCTTCTCTATCGGCGTCCAGAATTGCCACAAGTGAAACCTCAGGAAGATCAAGACCTTCACGCAACAAGTTAACTCCAACCAAAACATCTGACATACCAAGGCGAAGATTTCGCAGGATTTCAACTCTATCCAATGTCTTCACATCGGCATGCATATAATCAACACGCATCTTCAATTGTCCAAGATACTCAGCCAGGTCTTCTGCCATTTTCTTAGTCAGAGTGGTAACCAGAACTCGCTCGCCTTTTGCAACAACTTTGCGTATGCGAGCAACCAGGTCATCAACTTGATGAGCTACCGGGACAATCTCCACCGGTGGGTCAATCAGGCCTGTTGGTCTGATTACCTGCTCAACAAATTCACCTTCACATTTCTCCATTTCTTCATTGCCTGGAGTGGCAGAAATAAAGACAGTCTGGGGCATCATGCTTTCAAATTCTTTGTATTTAAGAGGTCGATTATCCAAAGCACTTGGCAGACGGAATCCGTGACCAACCAGAGTTTCCTTACGGGAGCGGTCGCCTTTATACATAGCAGAAAACTGAGACAGAGTTACATGAGATTCATCAACAAACATCAGATAATCATCGGGGAAATAATCCAGCAGACATCCAGGACGATGACCTATTTCTCTGCGATCAAAATATCGGGAGTAATTTTCTACGCCGTTGCAGTATCCAACCTGCTTGATCATCTCCATATCATATTGAGTGCGCGAAGACAGTCTTTCAGCCTCAAGTTTCTTGCCCGCAGCATCCAACTCACTCAATTGAACTTCAAGGTCATGCCCAACTTCAGTAATAATGCGATCCAGCTGTTCTTTTTCTGCAACAAACTGTCGTGCAGGATACACAGATGCTTCATCAGTTTTGTTAACTGGCTTGGCAGTCATTGAGTCTACCCAACAGAGACGATCAACTTCATCGCCAAAAAACTCGACGCGTAACATTCGCTCATCATATGCAGCACGAATATCAACTGTATCACCACGAACTCTGAATGTACCATAGCTTCCAGTATCTTCCCGGCTGTAGTGAATTGAAATTAATGTTTGTACTAATTCATCTCTATCAAGCTTCTGCCCTGTTTTCAGGGTTATCATATTTCGTTTGAATGTCTCGGGATTGCCAAGTCCATAAATTGCGCTCACGCTCGCAACAACTATTACATCGCGACGGGAAACCAGCGAGCTGGTTGCACGCAATCTTAAGCGCTCAATTTCCTCATTGATACTCACGTCTTTTTCGATGTAAGTATTGCTGGATGGGATAAATGCTTCAGGCTGATAGTAATCGTAATAGGATATGAAATATTCTACTGCGTTATCCGGGAAAAACCCTTTCAGCTCACCATAAAGCTGAGCAGCCAGAGTTTTGTTATGACTGAATATCAGTGCGGGACGATCGCTCTGTGCAATCAGGTTGGCAATTGTAAAAGTTTTACCGCTACCAGTTACACCAAGTAAAGTCTGAAAATGTTTACCAGCATCCAGGCCAGCAGCCAATGCTTCAATTGCTTCAGGCTGATCACCACTTGGTTTGAACGGTGCTTTAAGATTAAATAAAGGCACGATACCTCTGCTATTGGGAAATGGTATCAGAATCAAGTACCCACTGACGACCAATTACGCGCCTCGGGATTTCGACATCCTGCCCATTGAGTGTAACCAGAACCTCAACTTGATCTCGCAACTTTAACAAAAAGTGATCTTTAGCTCCGAAGTAAAAGACATACTTGCCGCCAAATGAATAGAGAGTTCCAGATTTAACTCCTTCGGCAGGTAAGCCTCGCACACGGTGATCCCAATTCAGGCTTAAAGCAGATGAACCGGTATCGATACCAACTTCAACATCAGATTCAGCATCAAAAACAAGCCGCAAAACAAGAGGCCAGGTTTTGCCATCGGAAAACTCAAGCGTGCTGTCAGGCACAGGAAGCATTTCGAGCAAATCACTTTGCACTGTTTCTTCAACTACAACTTCTGGTTCAGGTTCTGTTTCAGCTTCATCAGCTAGCTGAGTTTCAACTTGATCTTCAACAACAACATCAGATTCTGGTTCAGGTGTTACTATTGGCTGCCTGTCAACTGACTGTTCTTTAGTAACAACTTCTTGCTGAATCGGTATTTCAGTAACTTCATCACTGCCACGTGGCCAAAATATAATTGCCAGAATGATTACAATAATTGCGCCTGCTGCGTAGCCGTAATACGCGTGCCAGATAAATGAAGGGAAAGATGAGATATGTTCGACTTTACTTTCTGCTTCCCATGTTTGCTCAGGAGGTATCTCAGGAGTTGAATCTTCGGCAACCATTCTTTCAAAATGTTCAAGCAAAACTGAAGGCTCAAGGTCAAGCTGTTGGGCACATGTTTTCAGAAAGCTGCGAACATAAACTGATCCGGACAGCTGGTCATAATTATCATTTTCAATTGCCTCAAGCAGGTTTGCAGGTATACGAGTATTCTCAGCAAGTTCCTTCAGAGTTATCCCCTGATCCTCACGAGCTTGTCGAATCAAATGCCCCGGCGTTTTAAACTTTACATGTTCACTTGCCACTTCAACCTCCAAATCAACTAGCTATCGAATGAGGCAATCAGCTGGCGAATCGCATCAGCCTTGTCTTCATTGTCTTTTAATTGTTTCTTTTCCCTGTCAATAACCTGTTCGGGAGCTCGACTAGTGAAATTCTCATTCTCCAGTTTTTTCCTGCTACCGGATATAAACCCCTCGAGTTTTTCAAGTTCCTTGGTGAGCCGTTCTTTTTCCTTCTCAACATCGACCAAGCCATCCATCGGCAAGAATACGTCAATTTTACCTGCCAAGCCAACTCCAGCTGGTGAAGGGTCTTCCCCACCAACTACAACTGAAACATTTTCAAGCTTGGACAAAAATGCAATCCGTTCCAAATCCTGGACAAGAGACTCAGTTTCAGCTTTGTCTGCTCTGAGAATTGCACTGCCACGCAACCCTGGTGGCACATCAAGCTCACTACGCAAGTTACGAATTACCGTAACAATTTCCTTAACACGCTCAAACCTGTCGGCTCGATCTTTGTAGACAGTACCATCTGCAACCGGAAATGACGATGTCATTATTGAGCCATCTGCAGACGGCAACCATGACCACAATTCTTCAGTTATAAACGGCATAAATGGATGAAGTAATTTATAACTATGAGCCAGACACAGTACTGCTACACTGGAAGCTGCAGGACGCATATCATCATCTCGCAACCGAGGTTTAATCAGTTCCAGATACCAATCGCACAGATCATGGCGGAAGAAGTTGTAGGCGCTGTATAGGGCATCGTTGAGTCTGCGCTTTTCAAGGTTTCCATTTACCTGATCAGCAGTCTCTGCAAGTCTGTTTAAAATCCAGCAGTCTTCCAGTTCCATTTTCTCTACATCAAATTCAACTGGCGAATCAACTCCAAACGTTTCTTTCCACAAAGCAGCCGGGCCATCTGCCGCAACTGACAGTTTTGCATTTGCAGAACTGCTGTCACCTTTTGGAGCATCGATTCCTGTCTGGTCCCAAAAGTTCAGAACCAGTTTTGTTGCCTGGAAAACTTTGTTACAGAAATTCCTGCCAACTTCAATTGAATCTTCACTGAACATGACATCTTGGCCAGTAGGTGTGAGCATCATCAATGAACAACGCAATGCATCGGAACCATATTTATCAATCAAATCGATTGGATCAGGACTGTTGCCCAGTGACTTGCTCATTTTTCTGCCGTCACCATCGCGAACTATGCCATGGAAAAGTACTTCACGGAATGGTTCCTCATTCATAAAACCATAACTGGCCATAATCATGCGGGCGACCCAGAAGAAAATGATATCGGGCCCCGTTACAAGTACAGATGTAGGATGATACTTTTTCAAATCTTCAGCACCATTTGGCCAGCCTAAAGGTGAGAAAGTCCACAACCAGCTACTGAACCAGGTATCGAGAACATCATTGTCCTGCTGCAAGTCTGTTGAGTTACACTTGGAGCAAGCAGAAGGTTCTTCACTACCACAAATTTCCTGCCCACATTCCTGACAATACCAAACCGGTATGCGATGTCCCCACCATAGCTGCCTGGAGATACACCAGTCCCTTATTCCACCCATCCAGTTATCGTAAACTCCGACCCATCTTTCAGGGTGAAGTTTAATAGTTCCATCCTGAACAGCACTAATTGCAGGCGCAGCCAGCTCATCCATTTTAAGAAACCATTGGCGACTCAAATAAGGTTCAATAATTGTATGACATCTGTCATGGTGTCCAACCTGGTTGATGTTCTTTTCATCACCATCATAAAATCCCTGGGACTCAAGATCTACAAGCACAGCTTTACGGCACTCAAATCTGTCCATTCCAGAATACTTTCCAGCATTGTCATTCATCACTGCACGTTCATCCATGCAGATTATTCTTTCCAAATCATTTCGACGACCAACTTCAAAGTCATTGGGATCGTGAGCCGGAGTGATTTTCACAAAGCCAGTTCCCTTTTCAGGGTCTGCGTGATGATCAGAAATTATTGGAATTTCTCTATCAGTAAGTGGCAATTTTACCATTTTGCCAATCAGGTGTTTGCGCTCAGGATCATCGGGATTCACTGCAACAGCTGTATCGCCAAACATTGTTTCCGGTCTGGTTGTTGCTACTGTTATGTGACCACTGCCATCAACAAGTGGATACTTAATTCGCCAAAGTTTGCTTTCTTTTTCTTTATGCTCAACCTCATCGTCACTGATTGCAGTCAGACAATGAGGACACCAGTTCACCAGATAAAGATCACGATAGATCAGTCCGCGCTCATATAAATCAGTAAATGCTTTGGAAACAGCTTCGCTGCGCTGTTGATCCATTGTAAATGCTTCTCGTGACCAATCCAGAGAACAGCCAAGTCGTCGCAACTGATTGGTGATTACACCGTGCGTATGTTCTTTCCATTCCCAGGCTTTATCGAGAAATTTATCCCTGCCAAGTTCATGTTTATCGATACCATCTGCGCGGAGCTGCTTTGATACAATCTGTTCAGTTGCAATGCTTGCATGATCAGTTCCAGGAATCCAGAGGGTTTCCCGGCCACGCATCCTCATCCATCGAATCAGGACATCCTGAATTGAATTACTCAAGCAGTGGCCCATGTGCAGAACACCAGTGACATTTGGTGGTGGTAAAGTAATTACGAAAGGTTCGCCATCGCCAGAGGGAGCAAAGTACCCCGACTCTTCCCATTCCTTGTACCACTTCTGTTCAATACCATTAGATGTATATTGGGCAGCTTGCCTCAAATCGTTCACTTTTTCTCCAAAGTCTGTTCATGTCAAAGTATCGTGTACGCAATTTCACAACTTCGCAATTGTAGCTTCAAAGTTGCGATTGGTAAAGGTAACTCATTAACTCGATGTCGGAAATTATGTTTTCACATAGGGTTCCATTTTCCAGAACTATGTAGTACAGTTACCCTACATGAAATACAACTCGGTGGTAACAACTTGGCAATTCAGTCCGAAATTGTAAATACAAAGC
>JABIBH010000218.1 GCA_018652925.1 bacterium
ATGTAAATTATGCAAAGTTTGGCTCTGACAGCCCATGACGAAATAATTGAGCCTTCGATTACCATATGCGGATCGTAGTCCAGAAGGAATCGATCCTTGAATGTTCCAGGTTCACTTTCATCGGCATTGACCATGAAATAGATATCTTCAACACCTTCAGGAACAAATCCCCACTTCACGCCAGCCGGGAATCCTGCCCCGCCACGGCCTCGCAGGCCAGATTCTTTAACTTCAGCAATTACCTGTTCCCTGCTCATCTCGGAAAGAACTTTTTTCAGGCCGACATAGCCACCATCGGCTTCATAAACTGAAATGTTATGTGCGTCATCACGGTCAAAGCGACGGGATAAAATTTTGTATTGATTGTCAGCCATTATTATCCCTCCAACTTTCGATCGGTGTCAGGAGTTACCGGCTGATCACTGCGGAAACCTTCAATTATTTCATCAACCTTTTCAGTGGTCAATTCTTCATAAAGATGACTGCCAACCTGCATAACAGGACCCATTCCACAGGCACCTAGGCATTCCACACCTTCAAGTGCGAACATGCCGTCACCAGTCTGTTCACCAGGTTTCACGCCCAACTGTTTTCCAATATGAGTCATAATCGATCTGGACTTCATAATGTGACAACTGATGTTGTGACACACTTGAAGTGTGTACTTGGCCTGAGGTGTATCCCTGTACATAAAATAGAAAGAAATCACTTCTCTGATTCTGGCTTGCGTGACTTCCAGTTTTTCGGAAATCCAGACAACAGCATCATCTGAAATGAAGCCGGCACTGTCCTGAATCAACCATAATACTGGCATCAGGGCGCTTGCCTTTGTGGGATATCGTTCAACAATATTGTCGAACTCAGCCACCGATTCTGATGGCAATGTGAATACGCTACCTGCGTCATTCATGTTTTTTGACCTTTCTATCTATCAAGCTCGCCGGCGATGATATTGATGCTGCCAAGTATTGCAATGGCATCAGCTATCATCAGCCCTTCAATAATTTCATCGAACGCTGAGAAAATCGGGAAACAAGGTGGTCGTACTTTCAGTCTGTGGGGTTGACCAGTGCCATCTGAGACACAGTAGAAACCAAGTTCTCCATTGGCTCCCTCGCCATACCCATAAGCTTCACCAGCAGGAACTTTGATTCCCTCGCTAATCAACTTGAACTGATTCATCACACCTTCAATTGAACCGTAGACACTCTCTTTTGGAGGCAGAGAAATTGAAGGATTATCAAGTGTAATAGGTCCAGGAGTCAGTTTCTTAATACCCTGCCTGATGATACTTGCGCTCTGGTACATCTCTTCCATCCGCACCATTATACGGTCACGTGTATCTCCATTTTCACCGATAGGAATATCGAATTTATAATCTTCATACCCGGAATATGGAGCGTGTTTACGAACATCATAATCAAGACCGGTTGCGCGCAAACATGGGCCGGTAAAGCCATGGCTCAACGCTTCATTTGTTGTCAAAACTCCAACATCAACTGTTCTGTCCAGAAAGATTCTATTTCTGGCAATCAGCCCGGTCACTTCTTTAATTGCGACTTCCATCTTCTGCAGATGTTTTTCAACTGCATCTTCAAAGCCATCGAAAAGGTCGTGGGACAAGCCACCAATGCGAGCATAATTTGTTGTTAATCGGGAACCACAAAGAGGTTCAATAATGTCATAGTATATGCCCTCCCTGATGTTGTAAAAATACCAGTAGTTAGTCAGTGCACCGATATCTACCAGGTTGGCACATATACAAACCAGGTGATCAATAATTCTGGAAAGTTCACTTACAATCACACGAATAACTTGTGCTCTTTGCGGCACTTCAACACCCAACAGTTTTTCAACTGATGAAGCATAGATACAGTTATTCAACATCGCTGAAACATAATTCAGTCTATCCGTATATGGCATTACCAGGGACCATGTGTGATCTTCTGCCTCTTTTTCAAAACAACGATGCAGATAACCGATCTCGGATTTGGCTTTGACAATAGTCTCACCATCGAGCTGTACTTCAATCCTCAACGCACCATGAGTTGCCGGGTGGCTTGGACCGATATTTACATTCAGCAGATCAAAAGGATTTTCTTCACCCTTAACTTCATCTGCTCTGAACGCTCCACCGTGATATTCAATATCGTCGATCAATTTTTCAGGAGCAGAAAGAAACTGTCCCTGCTCAATTGGATAGTCTTTACGAAGCGCATGACCTTCAAATTCGTGATGACAGAGAATTCTGCGCAGGTCAGGATGATTGCGGAATTTCACTCCATAAAGATCAAAGACTTCTCGTTCTGCCCAATTCGCACTTTTGTAAATGTCACTGACAGTTGGGATATCCATCCCCTCTTCAACAGCGACCTTCACATTGATTCGACTTTTGTTGGCAATTGATCTCAGCAGATAATTAACTTCAAAGCGTTCTGTTTTTTCAGGATAATCAACGCCAATAATATCAGTCAATTGCTCGCAAGACTCTGACTCTTTCAGATACTTCAGCACAGCCGGCAGGCTATCCCCAGGCACTGAAACAGACTCGTCACCACAGGCATTATTGATAATGACAATCTTATCACCGAATTCAGATTTTAAACTGTCGACAAGTTTTTGACTCATTTTATCTTCCGGTCGTTTAACCCGATGGGTTATTTATCTGATAATCTGTTGATGGCGTTCTTCTGAAGGAATTAAGCCCTCGTTCTGAACCCTGTCTTGCAATGAAACCAACGCACTGAGCAAATTCTCAGGTGTTGGTGGACAGCCTGCTACGTAATAGTCAACCGGGATTATCTTATCGATCCCTTGAAGTGTTGAATAGTTATTGTAGAAACCGCCAGTACTCGCACAAGCACCCATCGATATAACCCATTTGGGTTCACACATCTGGGCATAAATTGTTTTAAGAATTGGAACCTGTTTGTAAGAAATTGTACCTGCCACAAGTAGCAAGTCAGATTGCCGAGGTGAAAAGCAAACTGCCTCTGCACCAAATCTACTGATATCATTGTATGATGAGACTGTACTCATAAATTCAATCGCACAACAAGCTGTACCAAATGGCAATGGCCAGAGGGAATACTTGCGCCCCCAGTTTATTGCCTGCCGCAGCCTGGTTGTCATAAAATTGCTGGGATTATCCAGTGCTACTGCCATTCCAGAGCCCCCTTCTTCCATACATATACAAGGCCGACTACTAGAATTCCGACGAACACACCCATTTCACTCAGTGCAAAAATCATCCGGCCACCATCGAGCATTGATTGATACATAACTGCCCATGGGTAGATGAATACAGCTTCCAGATCAAAAAGGAGAAAGAGTAACGCAACCAGGAAGAATCGGATGAAGAATCTTACTTCGATGCCACCTCTGACCGGTATACCACACTCATATACTGTTTTTTTAAGCTTGGATTCCTTCTTGGGACCAAGCCAATAGCTTAATCCTAGAAACAGTAAAGCAAAAATTAATGCTAATGAAATTACAAGAAGCAGTGGAACAAATTGTTCTGCCATAAACGCGGCCTCTCCTGCATCAAACCAAATATAAATTACGCGCAAATGCGCGTATTTCCTACTAACTGACTCTTAATTAGTGATTAAAAGAGCTATCGGAAAATTAACAGAAAAGTCCCTCCTGTCAACAACCACTTGAGAATATTCGAAACTTAATATATAATTTTTCCAACTTTTAAAATATGGAGCAGCCAATGTTACTGTACATTGATGGGAAATATATTCCTGCAGAAGAAGCTACAATTTCGCTTTTTGATGGTGGATATCTTTACGGAGACGGGTTGTTTGAAACTGTCAGATTATATTCTGGACAGCCATTTGATTTAGATGGGCACCTGGAAAGACTTTCAACCCAACTGAAAACCCTTGAGTATTCGTGGCGACCTGACACAGATTCCATTCACAAAATAATTACGAAACTAACTGTCTTGAATAGTCTGACAGATGACGACTCCAGATGCCGTATAACTGTCAGTAGAGGCGGCTCATTTGACATCCTACTCCCGCTTCAGGATCTGCATGAAATCAAACCTACAGTTTCAATTTTTCTTATACCAATTGCTGACACTATTTCTAAAATGCAGAAAACAGGTATAGCTGTTACTGCAATGAAATCAGGATTTGCCAGAGGTAACTTCCCAGGACTTAAAACTCTGAATTACCTGCCAACAGTTGTTGCCTTGCGAGCAGCA
>JABIBH010000018.1 GCA_018652925.1 bacterium
CGGAGTTAGTGCTGAACTGATTCAGAAAACTGCCGAGCTGATCAACAAATCAGAAAATGTTGTAATTATTCATGGTGAAGATAAACCTCATGACGCCTCCCCTGGTGACATGGAAACTTTATCCAACATTGTTGTCAAACTGAACAACTCCAATCAGCACGCACACATCTTGTTGCCTCGTATGCTGGCAAACAGTGCCGGGCTTGAGGTTATGGGTGCCGACCCTGCATTCCTGCCGGGAAGAATTGCTGCTACCGATCTGCCTGGTGCAACTTGTAATCAGGATTTGCGCGCTCTGCTGGACGATGGTAAAATCAGAGGTGCAATTGTTATTGGTGAAAATCCATTTGATAACGACAAGACCACTGCCTGGTTCCAGAACATCGAATTCCTTGCAGCAATAGATTGGACTCCGACAGAGACAACACGCTTTGCTGATGTTACTCTACCAGGAGCAACATATCTGGAGACTGCCGGAACTCGTTGCAATTTTGAGGGTCGTGTGTTGCAATACAGTGCAGCAGTGAAATCTCCTGCTGGAGTGACCGGAACTGAAACAGTAATCGAGATTGCAAAAGCATTTGGATTGGATATTGCAGCAGACCTTCAAGCTGAAGTAAATGAAGTTGCAATTTCCGGTACTGGTGAGCTTGCACCTTACTACTGGAACACTGGTCAACAGAGAAATTGGAATAAAAACGGTAAGATGGTTCAGGTAGAAACCGATGGTAAAGCATCGTCAATCCGACCACCAGTTACCTATAGCCAAAAATACAGAAAAGAGCTACGGGAAGTTGGTGAAGAACACTTCCGGGTTTAGCTCATTGCAAAGGGAGACTGGATGATTAAGCTGAAGGACCTTTATTCTCTTATCGAGGAAAATTATGTCTTTCTGATGGCAATTGATGCCAATGAAAACATCCTCTATGCCAGTCCCCACTTGAGACTCAATATGTTTCCGCCCAATCTGATTGCAGACCCTTTGCCACTGGCAGAAGTTCTGCAATCGTCTTCTCTGGATTCATTCCGCAAGACACTGTCTACTAGCCAGAAGAGTGAAAAAAGCGCCAGGGCAATACTGCACTCCAAACTTGAGAACAGCTCTCCTCAACCGATGCATATCCGACGTCTTGAAACAGATAAAGGGGAAATCTGTCTCCTTATCGGTGCACAAATCGATGCTCTGAGCAGATTTAGTGGCACTGAAAAAGCTGAACGAATCAAGGAACTCTCATGCTTGTATTCTGTATCGGAATGGATTGAGATTTCCAATTCCATCGACGAATTTTTCCAAAAACTTCCAGAGCATATTGCACCCGGAATGCGGCTTCCTGAAGAAGCTGTAGTTTACGCCAACTACAATGGAACCGACTATGGTCGGGAGCCTGTCAAAGGCTCTCCTATTTCTGTTGTGCTGAAAGTCAACTTTCAGGAAAAAGGCAAAATTGTTGTCGGCTATCTGACCGATGACCAGGATATGTTGCCTGAAGAGCAGAAAATGCTTAATGAAATTGGCAGAATGCTGAATCTTGCTCTTGAGAAAAAAGAGATGTCTGAAAAAGTCACTCTGACTCAGGATGAGAGAGACAAATACAAGCTGCACCTGAAAAAGCTTGAATCTGATATTGAGCGTCGCGAAACTGAAATGGAAGAACAAAAACAAAAACTCAGCACAGCAAAATCATACCTGAACAGAGCCAACAGAACCTGGACTGAAGCCAGTCATCGACTGGACACAATGTTTCAGGCAATTCCAGATGAAGTTATGCTGATTGATTTGAACCTGAATGTGGTTATGTCCAATCAGGATGGAATAGTACCAGGAGAGAAATGTTATAAAGCATATTTTGACCGCGAAACTCCTTGTGAGGATTGCCGGATTAATTCCATCGTAAAAGACAAGACACCAATTACAACTCATATGCGCAAGAGTGAAAAGCATCTTCAGCTTCATGCTCTGCCTGTATTTAATGAAAATGAAGAAGTTGACGGTATCCTGGAATTTTATCGCGATGTAACACTTGAGAAAACTTACGAGCAACAGATTCAGCAAGCAGATAAACTTGCCTCACTTGGCCAGCTGGTCAGTGGCATCGGGCATGAAATTAATAACCCAAATCAGTTTATCAGAGGCAATGTCAAAATTGTAAAGCAAGCATTTGAAGACATCATGCCAATTCTGGATGAACATGCAGAAGAAAATCCGGATCTGAAAATAGCACGACTGAAATACAATTTTTTCAAAGATCATATCATGACCCTGATTGATGATATGGGCCACGGATCCGAACGGATTAAAGGAATTGTTGATGGATTGCGCAGCTTTGCCCGCAAGGATGAAGGTCAACTTATTGATAAAGTTGACATCAATACTCTGATTGGCTCTACTGCCCGACTGGTTGAAATTGAAGTACACAAACGGGCCGAAATTGAGTTGAACCTGGCAACCAATATCCCATCATTCACTGGTAACTCACAGAAAATTGAGCAGGTACTGGTAAACCTGATTGTAAATGCTGCACAGGCTATTCCCGATGATATAAAAGGGCTTGTGAAAGTCACTACCAGTGTAATTGACGGGCAGATTTCGGTGCAAGTCAGTGACAACGGCAAAGGGATTGACAGCAAGACCCGTAAACAGATTTTTGACCCGTTTTTTACAACTAAACGGACCAGAGGTGGAACTGGCCTTGGGCTCTCAATCTCCTATCGGATTATTGAAGAGCATGGCGGCACTATTTCTGTAAACAGCGAAGTAAATAAAGGCACAACGTTCACCGTCCTGTTGCCAATTACTGAAACGGAAGTCTAATAATGAAAAAAATACTGCTGGTTGATGACGATGTTGCTGTCACAAATTATTTTATGGTTTTCCTTATGCAAACAGAGCTTTTTGAGCCAACGATAGAGAATGATTCCCGAGAAGTTGAAGCACTACTCGATGAAAACAGTTATGACGTAATTCTGCTGGACCTTGATATGCCAAATGTCTCCGGTATGGATATTTTAAAAATAATGCACGCTAAAAAAATAGACATCCCTGTGATTATTCTGACTGGTGTCAGTGATGTTGACCTTGCTGTCAAAGCGATGAAACACGGTGCATTTGATTATCTGACTAAACCTGTTGACGAAGAACATCTGCTGGACATTTTGAATAGTGCTATGGAGCAATCGGCACTGAGAAATACCCTCGCTGAATTGCCTAGCGATCTGACTCGTGAAAATTTAATTAACGAAGCAGCTTTCAAACATATGCCAACTCAGAATGAATCGGTAATTCGGTTATTTCACAAAGCTGAGACTTTGGCTAGTGGTGACTTGTCTGTGTTCATATGGGGCGAACGTGGATCGGGAAAAAAATGGCTGGCCCGTGCAATGCATAACTCGTCGGCACGATCTGAAATGCCATTTATCTCACTGAACTGTACTTCGTTTGCGCAGGATGATCTGTCTGTTGAACTATTTGGCAGAGACCTGGACTGGAGCGGTAAAGTAAGTAAAAAAAGTGGCCTGCTGAAAGTTGCCGAGGGAGGAACGCTCTTTATTAATAACATTGAGTACATGAATCCTGCGGTACAACAACGACTCAATAATGTTCTGCAACAGAATGAATATTCGCACGACAATTCTACCGAAAAAATTGAGTGTAATGTACGATTTATTGTTGCATCTTCGCACGACCTTACTCGATCGGTTTTCAAAGAATCATTTTCACGTGAACTGCTCTACCATTTGATGTCAAATTCGCTAAAAATGCTACCAGTTCGAGATCGCCCCGATGATATTAAATTAATTGCAGAACTGTTTCTTGAAGAGGCCAACAAACTTAATAACAAACAACTGTCGGGAATTTCAGACGAGTTTGTAAGCTTACTGCAGAATTACAGGCTCCCCGGTAATATGCATGAGATGCGAGAACTGATTTCCGGTGCAGTTGTAAACACTGACGAAGGCGAACTTACATCGGACTCACTGTCTCCATATCACAGAGAACGTATAACTCTTGGTGGATTTACACCAAAAACCATGCAGGAAGCAATGCGTCGACTGGTGAAAGAAACTATCTTGTTCTGTGACAATGAGATAGTCAAATCAGCCAAAATGTTGGATATCTCTGTTGAAGAGTTAAAAAGACATATTTGATATTTGCACAAAAATAACTGTTGCATATTTTCTCCAGGATAGTTATTGTACAACTATCAAATAAAGGAGATTGATATGGTAAACAAAAGAGGACATGGTGGGCATCGCCCTGGTGCTGGCAGACCTGAAGGAACTGGAAAATTTGGAGAAAAAACGAAGCCAATCCGCGTTCCCAACAGCTTACTCCCTCAGATTACAGAAATACTTGATGCTCACAAAGCTGGTAGCAAAAAAATCTTCATGATGCCACAAAATGCTGAAATTATGCTTCCTGATGAGAACGCAGAACACAGTGGTGTGCCTTTTTTCAGTAATATGGTTGCGGCCGGTTTTCCCTCCCCTGCAGATGACCACATGGATGACAGACTGGACTTGAATGAGTATCTGGTTTCACATCCGGCAGCGACATTTTTTGTACGCGTGCAAGGTTTGTCTATGATAAATGCAGGTATTCAACCTGATGACATTCTGGTTGTTGACCGATCCATGGATCCGGCGCACGGAAAAGTTATTGTGGCTGCACTTGACGGTGATTTGACTGTCAAAAGAATCAGCAAACAAAATGGACAGATTACCTTGATGCCTGAAAACGATGATTATGACCCGATTGAAATTACTGCCGAGATGAGTTTTATCATCTGGGGCGTAGTTACAAGCGTTATTCACAAGGTATAGTTATGCCTCGGGTCCTGGCACTTGTTGACTGCAACAATTTTTACGCGTCGTGTGAACTGGTATTTGCGCCAAAACTTGAGGGTCATCCAATTGTAGTACTGTCAAATAATGATGGCTGTATTGTTGCCAGAAACAGTGAATCCAAAAAGCTTGGCATTCCGCTGGGAGCGCCATGGCATAAGGTTAAAAAAACCACGCGTCGACATGGCGTACAGGCATTCTCCTCCAATTCCGCTTTATACGGCGACATGTCGGCACGGGTAATGAACATTCTGACCAGCTTTACCCCTACAATTGAAATTTACTCTATCGATGAAGCATTCATGGACTTAACTGGTGCACCTGTAAACAGCCTGACTGAATACGGCAGACGTATCTGCCAAACTGTTCATCAAGGCACCGGGATCCCTGTATCGGTGGGGATAGCGTCAACCAAAACATTGGCCAAAGTTGCCAATCGTATTGCCAAAAAGAACCCTGAAACCGGTGGCGTTCTGAATTTGGAAAAAGTAAAACTGCATCTGGATTCTCTACTGACACAAATCTCTGTCGGGGACATTTGGGGTGTTGGCAGACGATGGTCGAAAAAACTTCACAGCGCTGGCATTACCAACGGTCGCGAATTGAGAGATGCCGATACCAGGTGGATAAGAAACCAGTTCAATGTTGTCCTTGAAAGAACTGTTCTGGAATTACGTGGCCAACCATGTATTGAACTGGAATTTGCTCCACCAAAAAAACAAACAATTATGTGCTCCAGGTCCTTTGGTAACAGAATCACCCACCAGGATGCTTTGCGCGAAGCTGTCTGTAATTACACCACCATCGCTACTGCCAAAATGCGTAAACAAAAATCGTGTACACAAGCAGTTACTGTTTTCATTCAGACCAGCTTGTTAAACAAAAAAGAGCCTCAATACAGTAACAGTTGCACTGTACCTTTGGGAAAACCGTGCAATGACACAGGTGAATTAATCCATCACGCATTGGGCGGGCTGAATTCGATTTACAAACCAGGCTTCAGGTATGCCCGTGCTGGAGTAATTTTACTGGACCTTGTTCCTCAAGACGTTGAGCAGGGAACGCTTTTCCCATCGACAGAGGAATATGCTTCCTCTCCACTGATGAATACTCTTGATGATATAAACCAGAAACATGGTCGTGGAAAATTACGGTTTGCTGCCGAGGGGTTTGCGCACAAGTGGCAGATGAAACAAAATCATAAATCTCCTGCGTACACTACGAAGTGGGACGAATTGCCAAAAGCCGGAGACTAGAGGTTGAACTACCCATCGGCTGAGAGTATTTTATAGAAATACTTAACCGGAGAGAATAATGGCTGACACATTCCGACGCGACAACCATCCACTTGTGACTCTGCTGATTGCTGTGTTCATCATAGCAGTGTTGTTGTTGCCTGCTACTCGCAACGGTTGCGGCCCTCATGAAGATTACTATCACTTTTCGTACAATGCATTTGGTTGTGATGTCAACGGTCAAGTCAATGTCTGGGATAGAGCTAATCGAGTTTCACCGGTGACAGTAATTGAGTCGAAACTTGACTCAATGGTTGTGATGCTGGATGCGACTGTAGAGAATTCGGGAATTGCACAGCTAAATCGATGTGAAATCAACAAAGATTTTACTATCCCAGCTCAACTGGCAGAGGTGTTACGCATTGCTCAGGGTTTCAGCTCTATCAGTGATGGCATTTTCTTCTTCCCTGACGGTGTAACTCTTGATAGTGCAAACAGAAAATTCAGCAGAAGTAATGCAAGCGCCATGATTAACCTTGAAGAACTGCAGTGTGGGTACTCGGTTGATAAAACCATTAAAACACTTCGTGAGTATGGTACCAGCGGTGCGTTGCTGAATGTTGGCGGAAATTATTTTGCGCTTGGCAGGCCTGAGAAAAACAGGAAGTGGCATATTGATGTGCATGATCCACAAAGTAATGCTGTAGTTGCTACTCTGAAACTTGTCAACAAGGCATGCACAATTGACAAAAATGTAGCTGTCATTGGCAGAAATGCCACAACTACTGATGCAGTTGCATCGATAATTTGCAAGCTTCCTGACGATCAAGTATTTGAGTTTCTAAAAGAATATTATCCTGGAATTGATGCCTTGTTAATCACAGATAATGGCACACTGAAAATGACTGATGGTGTTGAGCAGTACCTGGTTACCAATAAAATTGACTAGCGCCTACCTCCCCCGCAGGGTTATTAATTTAGTGTATAAATTAGTCAACATTTATTTACTTTTAGAGCATAAGTGTGATACTTTTAACAGAGTTAAGACAATTATAAACATAGCAAATAGTATAACCTGCTATAATACAACATATTACAGCATTGCCTCATAAAAGAGTGTATTTATCCTGATTGCAACAAGTTATGCAACTTGTCATGAAGCTGTCACAAAAAGACTTTACCTATCTCCTACTACAATACTATTCTTTCCAACTTACAGTAACGAGTGAGTTTCACTCTTATTTCGAACCCTTCTGAAAGGAACCCATCGTGAGTTCTAGACTTCTACTGTTGCTTCTTGTTCTTGGAGCACTTGTTCTTGTTGGTTGTTCAGACGATGACCCAATTACACCTATCGACATTCCAGATTTAGGCTATGCAGGCTCAGATGCTTGTGCAGTTTGTCACACTGAAAAGCATGACCAGTGGGTAAACTCTGGTCACCCTTACAAGCTGACCCCGGTTAACGGTGAAGCACCAACTGACCAGTTCCCTGCACACTCTATGTATGCCAATGACTCTACTAATCCTCCAAATGGAACCAGCTGGGATGATTACAGCTATACAATTGGTGGTTTTGGCTGGAAAATGCGTTGGATTCAAAATGATGGATACATCCACACTCCTGCAGAGGGTGGAAACCAGTATAACTTCCAGACAGAAAGCTTCGGCAACTATCACGCAGGCGAAGTGAAAGCTTACAACTGTGGTTCCTGCCATACTACTGGCTGGGTAGGTTCTGACGATGGTGTTGCAGAGAACAACCAGGACGGCATGGAAGGATTCTTAGGTACTTTCTTTGCTGGAGGCGTTCACTGTGAAAATTGTCACGGTATGGGTAACCAACACGCGCTTGATCCTGAAGGCTATGCCATGGAAACTGACAACACTTCCGAGTTCTGTGGTAAATGTCACACACGCGGTGGCGACAATGGTATCTCACACGGTGGAGAAATTATTGAAGCAAGTGGTGGATATATCAAGCACCATGAACAATTTGACGAGTGGTATAACTCTCCTCATAATGTTTCCTATGGTCCAGGGTGTAATGATTGCCACGATCCTCATGCATCGGTAGTCTTTGATTCTGAAGCACCTGGTGATGGTGTAAGCGTAACAAACACATGTACTGGCTGCCATGTTGATGGTTCTCATGCAAACATCCAGGACACAACACACGGCTACGGTGCTACCTGTGTTGACTGTCACATGCCTGATGCTTCCAAAAGCGCAGTTGCAACAACATTGCACGCTGGTGATGTAAGCACTCACATCTGGCAAATCAACACTTCAGTTAATGGTAAAGCTGACATGTTCTCAGTAGACGGCACAAGTGTTCTGATTGATCCAGAAGACGGAGCTTCAATTACTTTGGACTTTGCATGCTACGGATGTCATACAGATTCAGATGGTAATGGTGGTGGTGGCTCAGTGAAAACACTTCAAGAGCTACATGACAGAGCTGAAACTATTCATGTTCTGGTTCCAACAATAGCTGCGAAGTAATACTACTTACTTCCCATGTGAGGCTGCGGTTAATTCCGCAGCCTCTTTGTTATATATTTATCAAGTTTTTCCTATTTTTTAAGTGGCATTCTCAGTAAATCGTTATAGCTTTTCTAGTGAGATCCTCTGTGACCAGAAAGGTCACATAAAGTTGTGCATACTAAATTTTCCACCACGAGTGGACGAGGTTGAAATGACAAAAGAAGTCATTCGCCAGGAAGACGTTGTAATCAGGTTTGCAGGTGACTCCGGAGACGGAATGCAAATCACTGGCAACCAGTTTTCCGACAGTACTGCCAAGGTTGGTAATGACCTTGCTACCTTCCCTGACTACCCATCAGAAATCCGCGCCCCTGCAGGAACCCGTGCAGGTGTTTCAGGATTCCAAATTCACTTCAGTGCATCAGATATTTATACTCCGGGCGATGCTCCGGATGTTCTGGTTGCAATGAACCCTGCGGCTTTGATAGTTAACTACAAAGACCTGAAACAGGGTGGCACTATTATCGTCAACACTGGCAGCTTCACTGAAAAAGATCTGGCTAAAGCAAAGCTGGACAAAGATCCACTTAAAGACGGAACCCTTGATGGTTACCGCGTGGTTCCTGTCGACATTAACCAGCGTGTTCTAGAGATTCTTAAAGATAGTGAACTGTCGAAAAAAGCTATCCTCAGATGTAAAAACTTCTACACCCTGGGAATGATGTACTGGCTTTATAGTCGTCCATTGGAATCAACTTTGGACTGGCTGGACAATAAATTTGCCTCAAAACCTGCAGTTGCCGATGCTAATAAAAGAGCATTGCAAGCAGGATTTAACCTGGCTGAAACTCTGGAACTTTTCCAGGGACGCTTCAGAGTTGAGGCTTGCCATGATATTGCAGCTGGTAC
>JABIBH010000219.1 GCA_018652925.1 bacterium
GGTAGCTTTAAATTCTGCAAAATCACTTCTGCATGACCTGTTAACAGTTCCAATTCATCATAGGAATCATCAGGTTCAACAAATTGAACCATCTCAACTTTATTGAATTGGTGCACTCGCAATAACCCACGAGTATCTTTACCGGCAGCTCCAGCTTCCCTGCGGAAACATGGTGACTGTGCTACATATCTCAGCGGTAATTGTTCCGAAGTCAGAGCTTCTTCTCTATGAATATTTGTTACAGATACTTCAGCAGTAGGAATCAGAAAAAGGTCATCAACCTGACAGTGATACATATCGTCGGCCAGTTTTGGAAGCTGCCCAGTACCTGTCATTGCATCCCTGCCAACAAGGAATGGTACATTTACTTCCCTATAGCCTTGAGCAATATGTATATCGATAAAATAGTTAATCAATGCTCGTTCAAGTCTTGCCAAAGAACCACTTAGAACTGTAAATCCGGAACCACTCATTCTTGAAGCAGCCTCAAGGTGCATCACACCAAGATCGTCACCTAAATCCCAATGTGGTTTGGCCTCAAAATCCGGATCAAGAGGTGTTCCCCATTCCCGGACAAGTACATTGTTTTCCTCAGAGCCGTGAGGGACAGATTCATGCGGAATATTTGGGATTTTCATGTAAAGCTCATCAACTGCTTCTTCGGCAGCCGATGCTTCTGCTTTCAGCTCTTTAATCTGGTCGGCAATAGCTTTCATATTGGCTATAGCTTCTTTAGCATCACCACCGGATTTTTTAACCTCTGCAATCGCCTTATTGGCTTTATTTGCATCGGCTTGCATAGTTTCTACTTTGAGTAGAGCTGCCCTTCGGACTGCATCTTTTTCATAGTATTGCTCTATATCAACCGATTCATTTTTCAACTCTACGGCCTGAGTAACAAGCTTTTGATTATCTCTTAAAAATCTTCTGTCCAGCACTTGGGAATCCTCTCATTAGCAAAAAACCTGAGATAGCATTTGCTTCCTTGTAAAATCATTGCTAGATGGTATAAACTCAAGGCTTGAACGGCAAGCGTTATCCGTAAAAACTCAAAAATCGACAGGATTGCAATGCAGAAAAACCAACTCCTGAAGCAGTTCAGGGAAGTTCCCAAAAGCAACAGAATCATTACAGCACTTGATTTGCCTACTGCTGAACAAGCAGTAGAACTGGCTGCCACACTTGGTGACAACGGTCAATTTGTGAAAGTTGGCATGCAACTTTTTACTGCTGCAGGCCCTGAAGTTATTACCGATTTGCATGAAACAGGGAGAAAGATTTTCCTGGACCTCAAGTATATGGACATCCCCAATACGGTTGCTGGCGGGGTTAGAAGTGCCTGTGGTCTGGGTGTTTCGATGCTCACTCTTCACGCCAGTGGTGGCAAAAGGATGATGGAAGCAGCTGCCCAGGCAGCATCGGAATATGAAAATCGGGCTGCAATTTTAGCCGTAACAGTACTTACCAGCTTCACACTCAATGAACTGGATGAAGTTGCTCCAGGTGGTGGAGATATGAACGATCGCATTAAGCGACTGGCAACCGTTTCACTGGAAGCTGGATGTGATGGACTGATCTGTAGTCCAGCAGATTTGCCTGCAGTTCGCTCAGCAGTTGGCAATGAAATGTTACTGATTACACCAGGAGTTAGACCATCTGGAAGTGCTGGCGATGACCAGCGCAGAGTTGCAACACCAAAAAGTGCAATGAACGATGGTGCAGACTATCTTGTTGTTGGCAGGCCGATCACAAAGAGCAACAATCCGGGTATTGCCATTAAAACCATAGCACAGGAGCTTGAATAACCATGGATCAACAACAATTTCTTAATTTGATGACTGAACTTGGAGCGCGCAAAGAAGGGCACTTCAAGCTGAGTAGTGGGCTTCACAGTGACACTTATTTCCAATGTGCACAGGTTCTACAATACCCTGAGCTTGCACTTGAGCTTGGAAAAGAGATTGCCTCAAAGTTTGATGCCAACCAATTCGATCTGGTCGTAGCCCCGGCAATGGGAGCACTGCTACTTGGTAACGAAGTTGCTCGCGCACTTGGTCGTCGATATATCTTTACCGAAAGAGTTGACGGCGAAATGACTTTGCGCAGAGGTTTTGAGATCAACAAAGGTGAGAAAGTGTTGATGGTTGAAGATGTTGTAACCAGAGGAACAAGCACTCTGGAA
>JABIBH010000220.1 GCA_018652925.1 bacterium
GGGCAAGATTGCTGGTCTGCCGTTGCCTGTTAAGGGGATAGTTGTTACTGCACTTATAACTGCACTTTTTAATATCAGTTATATTGTACACAATCGCAGACCGGCAACTTCTCTGGAGAATGAAGTCAGAATTGTAAAAATTCAGATGGTAACGGATCTGGTTCTGTTGACCATGCTTGTAAATCTGACAGGTGGTACTGAAAACCCGCTTTACCTTGTCTACATAATTCATGTTATTATTGCGAGCCTGATTTTCAAAGGGAAAGAGATTTATCAGATAACAGCCTTGGCTATTATTCTGTTTACCTTGGAAACTCTTGGCGAGCATTTTGGGTACATCAAACATCATCACCTGATGAGTGCTCCGGAAACAATTCATGAAACGCTTTATATGCTGATAACATTGGGCGCATTCTGGATTGTGTTGATTGTGGCAGCGTACATCGGCTCAACTTTTATGAAACACAATCGTGCAATTAAAGACGATCTGGTTGAGCGACAAAAAGAACTTCAGGAAGCCGACAAAGCTAAAGTCAATTTTTTCCGATTCGTAACTCACGAAGTTAAAAGCCCAATCATTACAGCATTGAGTGCTGTTGATCTTGCACTCGATAAAAACGACGGCAACGAGATAGTTGACAATATGCTCGGTCGAGCTTCAAGAAGATTGCATCAGGCTATCGAGATTGTTAAGGACCTGTCTGATCTTACTCGTGGTGGGATAAAGTCCAGAGACAGAAAAGAAAAAATTGATCTTGCCGAGCTGATTAAAAAGTTGTTGATCAGCAGAAAAGAATTGATCGACAGCAGAAATCTGATTCTCGAGGCAGATATCCCATCGTCGCCAGTTCAGATCAGGGGTGTACCTGACAAAATTGAGAAGATTCTGGTAAACCTGATTGATAATGGCATTCGCTATAACCACGATGGCAAACGGCTTTACGTTGTGCTGATGGATGTTGGTAGCAAAGTCGTTTTTTCAGTGCAGGATGAAGGAATTGGCATCAAGCCAAAAGATCAGAAACTTATTTTTGAAGAGTTCTATCGCACGTCAGCAGCGCGTGAGGCTTCTACTCTTGGAACAGGTCTGGGTCTGCCAATAGTAAAGCAGTTTGTTGAGCAGATGAAGGCAACAGTTAAAGTTGAGAGTGAGCCAGATGTTGGTTCAACATTCACAGTAACATTCAGGAAAAGGATATGAACAAAATTCAGTGTGGTGGATTAATTGTCAAGCGTGGAGTGGCTCTTATTGAAGTAATGGGATTTGAATGGGCGCCGGGTGAAGCATGCAGTATCCTCTGTGAATTCGGCGATGCCGGTATTCCACTTTCTTATATCAGCATCAGCAATACCAACGACAAAAAACGCAGTATAATATTTTGTCTGGATTATAAATATTTTGGCAAAGCAAAAGAGATAATGAACGGTATCGAGAAAAAGCTGTTACCACAGAAAGTTACTCTTGAAGACAAGGCAGTCATCTGCACACTTTACGGTCCTCACTTTTTAGAGAAAACCGGACTCGCCAGTGAAGTGTATGCATCGTTCTGTCAGGCAGCTATTAGAACCTGGAGTGTATGCTCATCGATAAACAGTGTGTCGTTTCTGATAAGCGAAAAAGATCTCGAGCCAACCAGAAAGTGCCTGCAAACAAGGTTTGATTGGCCGGAGTAAAAATTCCACGCGCGTGGAATTTCAAGATAGTTCTATCAATTCTTTTTTTAGAAGCTGCTGAAGCTCCGGTAGATCAATCTGAAATTTTGACACAAAAAGTTTATTGCTGATTCCCGACAGGGCACATTCAACAAGAGCTTCATCTTTTTGAGTACAGAGGAGCAAGCCAACTGGCGGATTGTCGTCATGACTCATCATGTTTTGTCGATAATAACTGACATAAGTATTTAATTGTCCTAAATGTTCGTGACTAAATTTGCTGGTTTTCAGTTCAATTAAAACATGGCAATTCAGGATTCGATGGTAGAAGACCAGATCAACGAAATAGTAATTCTCACCAATCAGTATTCGCTTTTGCCGTGCTTCAAAACAGAATCCATGGCCAAGTTCCATTATCAACTTTTGAAGTTTGTTGAGAAGCTCATTTTCCAGGTCAGTTTCAGTGAAAGTTTCTGTTCTCGCGAAACCGACAAATTCAAAAATCATCGGATCCTGAAATGTGAGTTCAGGAGTCTGCAATTCACAGTTCTGGTTGGCCATTTCA
>JABIBH010000221.1 GCA_018652925.1 bacterium
AACGATGCTACAACAACGACCGGCACTAATATTTTCACCGCGAACATTTCTCTGATTTTAGTGAACAAGCTTTTTTCAGGTTGAGTGGCGGTTTTCGATTTCAGTGTACCACCATAAAGACCTGGATGTGCCTGAAGTTCATTGGCAACAGGTGCGTTGTCGAAAAGTTCATTGCAACATGTTTTACAGTCTTTAAGATGAGTTTCAAATAAAAGTTTATCGGCAAATTCCAGCATATTCATTTCATAAGCCGCCAATAAATTTCCCTGTTCTTTGTTTGTACATCCATTATGCATGACTAGCTCCTTCTTCCAGCGTGCTCAAGATTTTGCGCAGGTGCGTTCTGCATCTGTGCAATGCTGTATAGAACGACCCTCTTTTGAAATCGGGGATCATTTCCTGAACAGCATCAAGAGCTCGTTGAGATATTTCTCTTTGGCCCCCGCCTTTTTCATGACTGTTGAGTATGCATGAGAAAATTGTTCCACACGTTGGATATTTTTCGGAGAGTTCTGTCATTGCGTCAAACAGAAGGCTTGTAGTTTCCTCGGCTTCCATTGCCGATGGATCAACTGCTGCCTCACTTACAGCCTGCCAGTTATCAACCTGTACATTTTTATCATCGAAACGCTGACGGGATTGATAAAAATTCCCGATAACATTTCTTAAAATTGTAAGGCTCCAGACCAGCATCCCTCTCTCCTTCTCCAAGCTTGCGTATTTTGTGAAAACAATTTTTAAAGCATCCTGAACGATGTCTTCAATATTGTCGCTCTGCACCCTTCGTTTGGTGATGTCGGTAAATCTTACACGCAGATCCTCAAAAAGTCTGGCTTCTGCGATTGGGTCACCATCAAGGGCACGAAAACGCAATGAATCGATAGGGATTTCTGGGAGGGCTTTGTTTGTCATCTTTTTTCCTGCTGGTTGTTGCAGTAATCTGCAGTAAACTGCATAATGACCACACATTCAAAGCACGTACACGAGGAGTCTGAATGTTCTGGCGGACTAAAACAGTATATCACCAAACAGTAATATTATCATTCTGTTTTCTTTGTCTGTCACTAACAGCTTTTTGTGCCGATTGGGACTCCGTTCTTGCAGGCACTGACGATATCAGCTCTATCATTAACATGCTGCCCGAAAAAGAGATAGACCTTTTAGAAAAAACTCTTGAAGAATGTACTGACCAGAAATGTACTATTCAGGCTCAACTCAAGCTTGGATCACTGCTGGTTGCGTTGCGTAGGCCTGACGAAGCAATTCAGGTTTTAACACAGACACTAGAATTATCCGGCGACGTTACATCAACTACTTTTGCGCAACTTACTCTTGGCAGAGCTCTGGTTCACACACGAGAGATTGTTGAATCTGAAAAGCATTTGAAGCTGGCACTGCAATCTGCGAACGATAACAATTTATATATGTGGGCCGGTGACGCTGCAATTGCATTGAGTGTTATCAACAGGTGGCAGATGAATCTTGAAATGGCATTGAGCTATCGAGAGGATGCATACGTTGCCTACAAAAATGCCGACTACCTCAAAGGGCAAGCCAGGAGCCTCCACTATATTGCAACAATACATGCACTAAAAGGTAACTTGATCAAAGCGATGCAGATGTTGCAACAAGCTGTCGACATTGCCAGACAAGCTGATGAAAAAGATGAGCTTGCGGGATGTCTGGGTGACCTTGCAAATCTGAACCATCTTGTTGGTAACAACGACATAGCCATCAAGAATTATGAAGAGGCAACCAGATGTGCTTCATCTGTATGGCGAAAAGGCCTTATTGAAATTAACATCGGTTCAATTCAGCTAAGTAGTAAAAACTATGAACAAGCGCTGGAACAATTTCTCAGTGCTCTTGATGCGATGCGTGTTTCCGAAGATAAACACAACGAAGCAATAACCTTGCAGGGCATCGGCTTTACTTTGACTGAAATGGGAAAAACAGCAGAAGGTATTGAATATCTCGATCTGGCCATCGAGCTTGCTGAAAAATCAGCCCTTCCGATGTCTGAATCTTATGCCAGACATTTCAAAGGTTATGCACTGCTTGAAATCAACCAACTTGAGCTGGCTAAACAGGAACTTCAAACTGCTTTCAACATGGCTGAAGAAATCGATTATTTCGATCTGCTTGAATCATGCCTGCTGGGACTTGCAAAAGTTGAGCGTAAATCCGGGAATAACAGTGAAGCATTAAATCTGCTGGAAAAAGCTGTTACCGTGGTCAGTGATGTGAGGCAGAATAACAGCGAGTCATCGTCAATTGCCAGTGGGTATTTTTCAACAACCGGTAGAACTTTTTCTGAAATGATTGACCTGCTTTGGGAATTGCATAACAACAATCCTGCAGCTGGTTACGATATTCAGGCTTTCAATGTAGCACAAAAAGCTAAAGCCAGATCACTGCTGGACATGTTGACTGAAGCTGAAATTGCTGTTCCCAAACCGGTGTTTTTATCTGAAGTTCAAAACTCTGTCTTGCAGACCGGCGAGCTTTTACTTGAATACCATCTTGGTGAAGAATCGGCATTTGTCTGGGTTGTCAGTGACAGTAAATCTGAATTCAGGAAGATTGCTGATGACAATTCGATTGAGAAAACTGTTCGGCAATTACTGCCGATGCTTTCAGACTATAATGTGCTTGGTAACGAAACTGCATGGTTCAATGCTGTCGGAAAAAAACTTACCAACATGTTGCTTGGCGATTTTATCTCTGAAATAACTTCATCTCAGCGGATTATAATTTCTGCCGATGGTATTCTGCACTACCTCCCGTTTGAAGTACTTCCACTTTCTCCCGGCAAAAGATTCCAGGACATCGACTACCTGATTCTCAACACAGAAGTAACTTACACACCCTCAATAAGTGCGCTTTCACTGTTACGCAAAGCAGAACCTGTTGCTCCCGAGAATAAGTCCCTGCTTGTGGGTGACCCGATTCTATCTGACTCCTCAGCCCTGTTCTCTGGTCTGTCGCCTCTGCAAAATGCGGCAGCAGAGTTGAGCAGCATCAATCTGTCACTTGGTTCCGATAACGAAATTATCACGCAGGAAAATGCTACAAAAGAGAATCTGCTTTCTCTGACCAACAAAAGTTACCGGTTCGTTCACTTTGCAACTCATGGAGTTTTCAATGAAGAAAGTCCACAGTATTCAGGACTGATTCTTTCACCAGATGCAAATCAGAATAACTTTTTATCCGTATCGGATATTTTCGAAATGAATCTGCCGTGTGAAATGGTAACGCTTTCCGCCTGTTCATCTGCGCTTGGCGACAATGTCAGCGGTGAAGGAATTGTTGGGCTGACCAGAGGATTTATTTATGCCGGCGCACAAAGTGTCTGCTCTACGCTTTGGGATGTTTCCGGAGAAAGTACTGCAGAATTTATGACTGATTTTTATAAACTGCTGGCAAATGATATCGATAAAGGAACTGCACTTGCAAAAACAAAGCGCGAGATGATTGCAAGCAGCGAACTTGCTCATCCTTTTTTCTGGGGAGCATTTGTGCTGTCCGGGGAAAATTAATGCAGTTTACAGAAAAGTTTTTGTAAGATTGTCCCTCCCCCAAAAACAACCAGTTTGTAATTCTTAATTATTAACTTTTGGGAGGATCGACATGAAAGCCAACACAATCAGACAAATGTTTCGCAGAGATGTAGTGCTTCTGGCACTTTTTGCTTCTCTATTGCTGTTCGCTACCGCTGCTTCTGCAATGGTAATCTCTTTTGACTATGAACCGCTGGGAACTCAATACGGTACTCCTGTCGGAAACATTCCTGGTGACTACATCTTCAGTGAAGATTCAGCCGATCTCTTTGTAGTTGAATATTTTTCAGGTGGAGCATATTTCAATTATCTACAGATTGATCCCGCATTTACTTTCTTCGGTCAAAATCAAATCATGGAACTGAACAATGCTAGTTTGATGTTTAATTTTACCGCTCAGGGCGATGCCTCTTTTGACTTTGTCTACTTTGGTGGAGATGTAAATCTGGAAGTCAATGGCGGTGCCTCTGTAGTCTCAGAACCGCTTGCTTATCCTGCCAACCCGGCTCCTGGAGTCAATCTTGTTATTACAGGACTTACCTATTTTGGTGGCGGGTACAAAGGTACTGTTGAACTG
>JABIBH010000222.1 GCA_018652925.1 bacterium
GAGTAAAGTCACAAAAGCAGAAGCACTGCGCTTGTCAATTTCAGCCAGGACATCGGAAGCAAGCTCTCGAGGTAATAAACTTATTAATTTAACAGTATCGTCAACACTTAAGGGCCTGACTATCTCTGATAAATCACCAGGCGAAATATCAGTTGCGAGCTCTATAAGCTCAGAATCAAGTTCATCATTAAGTAAATCCTCAAACTTCTCTGAATATTCATGCCACTGAATATCCATTGTGGCTGGATCCAAAAACGATTCCTCGGGACTGTTATCAACTGATTTTTTATTAATATCAGTCATTGGACTCTCCTGTTTGCTCGCTGCTTGCAATCGCCTGCTCAATTATATCCGCCGAAGAGTTTTCAACTACGGAACCACCAGAAATGATTATCCGAATTCCTTCTTCAACCGACATATCTAAAAGCTGCACATCTGCACGAGGCAATATCAACATAAAACCGGAAGTTGGGTTAGGTGTAGTTGGAAGAAATATATTTAAGTTACTCTTATATGGATCATCATTTGTAACAAACCCCAACGCCTTTATTCCCGAACGTGGATAATCAAACATTGCAACTTTCTGAAATGCTGAATTTGAATTATTCAAAAACACTTCGGAAATCTGCTTGGATATATGAAAAACACCTCTAATAACAGGAATTTTGTCCATCAACCTGTCAAAAGCATTGAAAACAGCTGCTCCAAGTAAGTTTTTTGCAGATTTGCCAATAAGCACAATCAGAATTGCACTTACTAGAACCCCTATAATTGTATTTACAAATGGCGGCACATTCTCTCTCAAAAAAGGAATCTGTTCGAGTAATGGACGAACAAAACCATCAATCAGCAGATAAATTTTCCAAGTAATCCAGACAGTAACAGCAACAGGAGTAATTGTTAAAATCCCAGTCAAAAATTGTCGACGTATATCAACCATTATCAACCTCCTGTTGGTGCTGACTAAATCCTGGTAGTGGATTGGAAGCTGTCAATTTAACCTGCAATATCCTTTGATCCTCAACTTTTTCCACTAGTACTTCCAGTTCTGCAATAGTGACCTGGTCCTTGGCTTCAGGTACTTTCCCACCAGCTTCATAAACAAGGCCTGCAAGTGTTTCGCTACCATCAACGGGCAAGTTTACACCAAGCAAATCCCGTAAATCTTCCAAATCGATTTTAGGGTCAACCCTCATTGAATATTCATCCAACCACTCATAGAGCGTTTCCTGCTCATCGAATTCATCTTCAATTTCACCAACAATTTCCTCTAAAACATCTTCCAGAGTTACAAGTCCAGCTGTTCCACCATACTCATCGACGACAACAGCCATATGTATACGACTGCTCCTGAATTCTTCTAATACTTCGTCGAGCTTCTTACTTTCAGGTATAAAGCAAGCAGGCCGAACCAATCCAGAAATTGTTGTGTCATCTACAGATAACTCATTATTCTCAACAAGAGCCAGAAGGTCTTTTGAATACAGCAATCCAACTACCTTGTCAATGCTACGCTCAAACACTGGAACCCTTGAGTGTCTGCAAGAAACAACGGTTTTAATCGCCTCTGCTGCAGGAAGTTCTGAATTCAGGGCAATTACATCGATTCGGGGAATCATTATCTCTTTAACTGTCGTTTCATGAAAAGAAAAAATACTTTGAATCATTTCCTTTTCTTCATCCTCAAGATCTACGCCACTATCCTGCTCGCCTAGCAAGCTCCTGATTTCACCAGAAGACAAATGAGCCATTGCATCAACTGCCCACAAATCTTCTTCATCTGGGCCTGTAATTTTCAATAATAAGGTTGTCCATGGTTTCAAGATCATCATAAATGGGAACAGGAATCTCACCGAAATATTTGCATATGCTACAGCAGATCTTGAAGCAAGCATCTTTACTAAAACACTACCAACACTTCCAATAACCGAGATAACAAGCACCACGAAAACAAGAAGTTGCCATATAAGTAATTCTGGCCAGAACCTCACTCCCAGCATTACAAGAGCAACGGAAAGCAAGCTCATGGCCATGAGATGAATTATGCCAGTAGCTAGAATAAAATGCCTGGGGTTTTCAGTAGTTGATAATAGAAAACTGTTCAGTTGATCTTCTTCAAGAAGCCCATTTCGATACAACCCACCAACACGATATAGTGCAGCTTGAAGACCAGCTGTCAGCATCGCAATACCAAAAGCAATAATGGCTACCAGTATGCCATAACTCATTTCCTGTCATCTCCTAAGGTCAAGCCAGTGGGTGGCTTCTGTCAGTTAAAGCCAACAGCTCTGATTCCAGATGCCGCATTTTCTCTGTTTGAGATTTTTCTTCATGATCCCATCCCATTAAATGCAAAGCTCCGTGAACAACAAGCATTGCTAATTCATCAGAGATGTTCCAATCATTTTCTTTACATCTGTTAGACACGAACTCAGGTGCAATAATTATCTCACCAATCTGAGTTTCCATCTTGTCCAGGAACAAATTATCTGCAGCATAATCTTTACCCCTTCTGATTGTAGCAATATCAATATCACACAAAACCAGATGGGAAAAAGAAAGAACATCTGTCACATAATCTTTACTTCTGAACTGACGGTTAATAGTCTGAATTTCTTCATCATCCACAATTATCAGACCAGCAGACCAATCATCCAGCCCTATCGGCGCAACAAGTTTCTGAATCTCATCAATAAAACCTTGATTGAACCAGGCTGATTCAGTTTTAGTACGATTGATGATCAACAGTTGCATCAGGAATCACTGCTCTTCTGTTCTTTATTCTGCCCCGGATAAGCAATCCTGGCATGATGGATACCTGCTAATAACGGAATAAAGGCAGCTCTGATTTTTGCAAGATCTGAAATTGTCAATTGGCATTCATCCAGCTCACCATCAAGCATCCTGGCATCAGCTATTTTCTTTGTAATTTCCCTAATTCTTCCAGGTGTTGGCTTGGCAAGAGATCGGGTTGCTGCTTCAATAGCATCGGCAAGCATAAGGATCGCAGTTTCTCTGCTCTGGGGCTTTGGCCCGGGGTAACGAAAACTCGAAACATTAATCGTCTTGCTCTGGTCTGATTCCATCGCCTTATGGTAAAATACCTTCATAACTCCAGTACCATGGTGCTCTGGAATAAAATCGATAACTATTTGTGGCAATCGCCACTTTTTAGCCATTTCAACTCCATCTTTAACATGAGCAGAAACAATCAATGCACTCATATTAGGCGAAAGCTCATCATGTTTATTAGGACCGCCACCCTGATTTTCGATGAAATACTCAGGCTTTTTCAACTTTCCGATATCGTGAAACAAAGCTCCAACTCTAACCAAAATCGAGTTTGCGCCGATAGCCCTTGCTGCTTGCTCACCAAGTTGAGCCACAACCTGACTATGATGGAATGTCCCTTGTGCCTCAAGAGCCATTTGCTTCAGTAAAGGGTGGTTCAAATCTGACAATTCCAATAAAGTCAAATCGCTGCTTACACCGATTGCTGGCTCAACTAAAGGTAACAAAAACAGTGCTATTGCAATTGATGCAACCGGAGTAGCAACACCTACCAGATACAAGTCCCACAGGCCATCTATTGATCCGGAGGAAAGTTTTGACAGAGTAATCAAAAACAGATTCAGAGCAACCAAAGCTGCTATTGTTTTGTAGTATCTGTCACGAGTTCTGATTCTGCGAACCATCGACACAGAAAATACACCAATCAACAGCCAGTACATCAGATGCTGAGTTTCAACACCGGAAATAGGAGCCAATAATCCGACAAGAAGAATACTTACAGCATAGCCTACTTTATCTCTAAATAGAGCTGTCAACAGGACCGTAAGTAGCGGGATAGGCAAAGCAAATACACCTAAAGATACTTGTCCCATACAAAAGACTGCCAAAAAAACAAATAACCCGAGCAACAATGTAACAGCAATCAGTTGTCTGAGATTTAATATAATTTCTTTGAAATATTGCGAAGCTACCCAACCGAACATCAGCAAAATAAGGGCAATCGTCAAAACTCTGGAAACCTGCTTTGGAAGAACTGACCTATCTTCATCGTTGGAAAGCATACCGGCGGCTTCCATCTTTGATTTCAAACCTTCCAGAAAAGCTGCTTCTGATATAGTTACCCTGTCGCCTCTGCCAATAACTCTCTCGCCCTTTATAAAATCATGTGTTACCGAAACTGACTCCCGAGCATTCTGTTGCCTCTTACGAGTCTCGATCGAATTGTATTGTAAATTGGGCTCTACAAAATAATCTAAAAACTGTGCACCCCATTTTGCAGTATCACGATTGTGTAATTGTGTATAAAGCAATGACTCAAGAGAATCAATCATGGCAAAATGTGGAATCAATTCACTCACCAGGACCTTTTTTCCCTGGCCAGAATTTAGAATTATTACTTCCCGGTAATTACCGACAGGCAAATCATTCACTACACCTTGGTTGTATAATTGCTCCATTGTATTTTCAGCAGCAACAGTAAATTTCTCAGGGTCTTCCAGGCCGAAAACATATTCCAAATCGGCTTCAGATATTTCTGGAAACTGCAAAGCTAACAAACCAATTTTGTCTGATCTTGAAGAAGGAATTGACAAGTGAGTGAGAAACTGTTCGGACCAGTTCTCAAACTTTGACAATCTTTTATCCACTTCAACCTGATGATTATCTACAACCGGTGGTTCAACCAATACTCTTTGAAACTGCCTTAGTTCGATATCTTGTTGTGGCAGGGAAACAGAAAAATCAAAAGGAGCTCGATATTCTTTATCAGAAATTTCTCCTTCACTTGGAAAAGTTATATCCAGACCGGGAGTCACAGGGATTATCATAAAATGCAAAACTGTAATTAAAACACCAGCAATTGCACTAAAAATCCACACTGGGATATTGTTAGAATTATTGGCCGAAGACTTCCGACTAAAAGGACGACTTATAAATGCCCTGAAGTCCATCAACTACTCCTTAATTGAGTTGGATCTCTCCGCTTTGCTGAAAGCGTCGACAATTTTACGTACCAACGGATGCCTTACAACATCGTCCTGGAACAATTCCACAAAATCAACCCCTTCAGTCTCTGCCAAAACATCTTGAACCAGAATCAGCCCAGAGTTTTCTTTCTCGTTAAGGTCGACCTGAGTAATGTCACCTGTAATCACAGCCTTGGATTGATGCCCAAGGCGTGTTAAAAACATTTTCATCTGCCCGATTGTTGTATTTTGAGCCTCATCCAGAATTACAAATGCATTGTTCAAAGTTCTACCACGCATAAAAGCCAGTGGAGCAGCTTCAATCACACCACTGCTCATGTATTGCTGTATTCTACTCAGGCCTACAGTGTCGGCAAGAGCGTCATACAACGGCCTTAAATAGGGATCGATCTTA
>JABIBH010000223.1 GCA_018652925.1 bacterium
AATAAATGCTGATGCGGTACTTCTGGCTCACAGCAGTGGTGCGACCAACAATCTGATCAAAACCCTTTCAGATTCCGACAGCTGGCATCTTGCTCAATTAAGCTCAGCAGGGATTCTGTTTTTACCAGAGAAAATTGACTCACCTCTAATATTAAAACCGGAAACTGCAGATCAGTCCGTCACTCTGGCTTCAGCGCTTGCTTTAATCGGCGATGATTCTGCTTATAGGACGTTACTGAAATTCAGGGATAGTTCACCTGTCCACCCTATCCTACTACATAATCTCGGAAATATTGAAATGGCAAATGGTAACTTACGCTCTGCATTAAGTTGTTTTGTTAAAGCAATCAAAGCCAATCCCCGGCAAATGGACAGTCTGCTTAATGCCGGAGTTTGTAATCTTCAATTGAGAAACACAGATGAAGCTGTATCGAATTTCAAGGAATATTTAAAATATGATAACCGCGCAGATGTCTGGTTCAATTTGTCGATTGCTTACTTGCAACTCAATGAAAAAGAGTCAGCAAAAAAAGCAATAGCAAACGGTTTAAAGAGCTCACCTGCGCCCGGTCTGTATTCAAGATTTATAAAACTTCAACAGAGTTTATAAACCTCTTGTAATGTACAGAACCAACAAACCAAGTGGCATACAGTAGAAAGCAAATTTCCAGAAATGGCTTTTTACCACTGCAAGAGCAGTCAACCTGATTGCCAGCAATCCAAATACAAAAGCAACAATGGCAGTTACAACCAGTTGAACTGGAGAAGCCAGGGTTTCAGTTGCAGCACCATCCAGAATCTGTAAAACCAGTGCTCCTGCAATAGCAGGAATTGCCAACATGAAACTGAATCGGGCAGCCTCAACTCTTGGTAAGCCCAGCAACAAGGAAGATGCAATGGTCATTCCTGACCTGCTGATTCCAGGTGTTATTGCAATTGCTTGAGCACATCCAATCAGAAATGCTTTCAATAAGCCCGGCGAAACAAGGTCATCGGAATCGCTATCATCTTTAACAACAGCTCTCCTGGTTGTCAGTAAAACAAGACCGGTAAACAGCAACGCATAACCTGCTGCTCTTGGACTGCCAAACAGGCCTTCCATGAAATCTTTTAGTAGCAGCCCAACAATTACAGCAGGGATAGTGCCGATTATAAGTGCAGCAATATAATTCAATGCAGGTCTGTCGAACATAAATAAACGTAATAATTCACTTCGGTAAACAACTACCACAGCTCCAAGTGTTCCCAGGTGTAAAACTATGTCAAAAAACAGATCGCCCTGAAGCGCCTCCATCCAGTGATGCAACAAAACAAGGTGTCCGGAGCTGCTCACAGGAAGAAACTCTGTCAATCCCTGTACAATCGCCATCACTATCAATTTCAAAAACAACAAAATAACCTGCCTGATTTATTAACTTCCTGTTTCCCTAGCCAGTGCATAATGCTTGCTGGCTTCTTGAGGTTTTCCTAGAGCATCATAGGTTAATGCCAACTGGTAGTGAACCTTGTGTGGCTCACTGTATGAATCCAGAGCATCAAGATACATTGCAAGAGCTTCTGCATATCTACCCAGTTTCTGCAAACATATCCCACGTTGATAACTTGTATCCGGGGACATTCCGACAATACTAACTATCTCGTTGAAACTATCCAATGCCCTGGTGAACATACCTTTTTTCATGCGGACAAGGCCTTGCCAGTAAAATCCAGAAATCGATGTCCGATCTGTAGTGACAACAGTATCAAAACAGCTCAAAGCACTATCAATATCCCCTGCTTGAAAATGGACTTTTCCCAGGTTCAAACTGATTTCCGAGTCAGGCGAAAATGCAAGTGACGCTTCATAACAATGAATCGCCTCGCGGTGCCTGCCACTTTCTGCATAAATGGAACCAAGATTATGATAGGCTTCTACATTTGCTTCATCGGCAATAATTGCCTGATGATAAATTTGTATCGCTTCACTTCGCTTACCTTGTGCATCAAGAACGGTAGCCAGATTTGCCATCGATTTTGAATCATCAGGATGAAGGTCGATTGCTTTCTGAAAAGCAGTTTCGGCTTCACTGAACAGGTGATCTTTTCGTAAAACACAGCCAAGCCTGTAATAACACTCATAGTTTTCCGGAGAAAGTTCAATGGCACGCAGATAAGCGTCTCGACTGCTGGCAAGATCTCCATTTTGTTCATGGTCAATTCCCGATTGATACCATTCCAGTGCTGTTTCAAGTGAATTCATCACAGCAGACTAACTGACTATTTATTTCAGGTCAAATGAAGAATTTTGCTCAAGTTGAACTTTTTAAACGCGATAACAATAACAACAATGAAACCAGGAGCGATCATGAGTGAATCACAAACAATTAATATTCTGAGACAAATGTTTAAACGTCTTTTAAACATCGATGTGGACAAACAGGTTTTAGAGAAACTTGCTCCAGTTGTCGAAGGTTTTATGGATAGATCAAGTTTCAAGATAACCAATGAAACTGATAAATCTCACGATAATGTACTGAAAGCAATGCTCTGTTCAATGCTCGTCCATGGCTGGGGTATCGGCATGCACCCTCATAACAGTCCTGCCAATGATACAGATGGTGAAAGTCTTGAAGTTCGAGTCAGCAAAGATATTTTGATTCCGATGAATGATCTTCAATCTATAAGATATATTCAAAAAGATTCAGAACGGCGAGTGAAAAAAGCTCTGTTTGAACCTGACCAGAATATTAGAATACGCAACAGCATCGACGAGATTCTGGCGGAAATTATCAGCAAAGATTAACC
>JABIBH010000224.1 GCA_018652925.1 bacterium
AGGCTTGGGGAAGGTGACTCTTCAATCACTTTCTGGTGCCTGCGCTGTACAGAACATTCACGTTCAAACAGGTGAATTGCATTCCCTTTGCCATCGCCAAGAACTTGAACTTCAATATGTTTAGGATTCTCGATGTAACGTTCAATGAAAACTGCATCGTTGCCAAAGGCTGACTTTGCTTCACCCATTGTCTGCCGTAGGGCAGAGGCTATATCTTCTTCATTACGAACAACCCGCATCCCTTTTCCACCACCACCTGCAGATGCTTTCAACAAAACCGGGTAGCCAATTATTGCAGCTTCCTTGATTGCAAGGTCCGGGTCACTGATTGCACCTTTGCTGCCTGGAATAACAGGGACTCCAGCTTTAATCATCAATGCACGGGCAGAAAGTTTGTCACCCATAGAGCGAATCGATTCTGCTTCAGGACCGATAAAAATAATTCCTTCAGCTTTGCATCGATCAGCAAACTCGGCGTTCTCACTCATGAATCCGTAGCCCGGGTGGATTGCGTTAGCGCCAGATTCCCTGGCAGCAGAAATTATGTTGTCAATTACGAGATAACTTTCCGATGCAGCAGCTGGCCCAATCGGATAAGCTTCATCGGCAAGCATGACATGTAAAGCTGTTCTGTCCGGTTCTGAATAAATTGCAACAGATTCAAGTCCCAGCTCTTTTACTGCTAGTATGACTCGGACTGCAATTTCCCCACGATTTGCTATTAGAACCTTTGTTATTTTTTTACTCATATCTGCTCCTACAAAGGAATGTTGCCATGTTTTTTCGGTGGCAATTCCTGTTTCTTGTTTTTTAAATTATGCAGGGTTTTAATCAGCAGTTTACGAGTGTGCGATGGCTCAATTACATCGTCAATATATCCAAGGCCTGCAGCCACATATGGGTTGGCGAATTTATCGGTATAATCATCAACAAGTTCTTTACGAAGTTCATCAGGCTTATCAGACCGGCCCAGTTTCTCACGATACAGAATATTTACAGCACCTTCAGGACCCATTACAGCAAGTTCTGCCGATGGCCATGCAACATTCCAGTCACCACGGATGTGTTTACTACTCATAACATCATAGGCTCCGCCATATGCTTTGCGAGTAATCACAGTCAGCTTCGGCACTGTCGCCTCACAATATGCATACAACAGCTTAGCACCATGCTTGATTATGCCGTTGAACTCCTGGTCAGTTCCTGGCAGGAATCCGGGTACATCTTCAAAGGTTACAAGTGGGATATTAAAACAATCACAAGTGCGGATAAATCGAGCAGCTTTTTCAGATGATTGAATATCCAGAACTCCAGCGTTCACTTTTGGCTGGTTAGCTACTATTCCGACCGGCATTCCATCAAATCGTGCAAAGCCGCAAATAATATTCATGGCATATTTGGGCTGAATTTCCAGGAATTCACCTTCGTCAACGGTCATGCCGATTACATCGTGCATGTCATAAGGTTTTTTAGGATCATCAGGAATTACCGAGTTAAGTTTTTCTTCAATGCGATCAGGTAAATCTTTGGTTGGTCTGACTGGCGGTAGCTCCAGGTTGTTCTGTGGCAAGTAACCAAGAAGTCTGCGAATCAGGAGCATGCAATCCTGATCACTGTTGGCCATCATGTGAGCAACGCCACTTTTAGTTGAGTGGGTGTTGGCTCCACCAAGCTCTTCAAAAGTAACTTCTTCACCTGTGACCATTTTAATAACATTAGGTCCTGTTACAAAAAGGTAGCTTGTCTGGTCAACCATTAGTGTGAAGTCTGTAATTGCGGGGGAGTAAACTGCTCCGCCAGCACAAGGTCCAAGTATACCTGAAATCTGAGGAATTACTCCTGATGCCATTGTGTTACGCCAGAAAATTTCTGCATACCCTGCCAGAGACTTCACACCTTCCTGGATGCGTGCTCCACCACTGTCATTTAACCCTATAACCGGGCATCCCGTCTCAAGTGCCTGATCCATAAGTCGACAGATTTTTAGAGCATTTGATTCACTCATCGAACCACCGAATACAGTAAAATCCTGTGCAAAAACATAGATCTGCCTGCCATCAACAGTTCCCACGCCAGTGATCACGCCATCGCCAACAGGTTTATTGCCAGCTATTGATTCTTCGCGATGGGTAACAAAGACTCCGGTTTCCATAAAGGAACCTTCGTCCAGCAGCAGATGAACGCGTTCTCGAGCAGTTAATCGACCTTTTTCATGAATCTTGTCGATTCGCTTCTGGCCGCCACCCAAGTGAGCTTTTGCCCTTAGTTTCTCAAGCTGTGCAAGTTTGTCCTGGAATCCGTCTGACATGCCGACACCTTTCAAAGTGATTCAAGTAGTAAAGCATCTTCTATGCTATGCAATTATATAGCATTTGGTCAAGCAACTTGCTACTTGACACAGAATAAAAATTTGAATTTCTATTTTCACCTTTGCTATTCTGTTGACTATCTTATACAGGTTCGTAACGAACTAAACCACACAATTCAGGAGGCGGAATTGGATACCACCGTCAAAAAAGACAGTCCTTATATCGAAATCACAGGTGAACTGTGCAAGGGTTGTAAGCTATGTATCGATGTTTGTCCTAAAGGCGTAATTGCTATCAGTGAACAACTGAACAGCTCAAGTTATCATCCAGCTTTTTATGTTGGTGCTGACTGTACTGGCTGCACGCTCTGTTTTTATGCTTGCCCTGAACCGGCAGCAATTAAAGTTTTCAAACCATAACCAAAACGCAGGAGTCTGAAATGAGCAGACAATTTATGAAAGGTAACGACGCTATTGTCGTCGGAGCCCTGCAGGCTGGATGCCGTGCTTACTATGGTTATCCAATTACACCTGCAAGTGAAATTGCCCACGCAGCATCTCTGCACTTCCCAGCCCTCGGTGGAACATTTATCCAGGCCGAGAGTGAAGTCGCAGCAATAAACATGGTCTACGGAACAGCCGGCATGGGAATCAGAACCATGACAGCTTCTTCAAGCCCTGGTTTTTCGTTGAAGCAGGAAGGTCTGAGTTATATCGCAGGCGCTGAGCTACCTTGTGTTGTTGTAAATATTCAGCGTGGTGGCCCAGGACTCGGTAATATTGCTCCAGAGCAAGCAGACTATTTCCAGGTTGTTAAAGGTGGTGGCCACGGTAATTACAGATTGATTACTCTGGCTCCAAACTGTGCCCAGGAAATGTGTGACTTGACTTCAAAGGCGTTTGATATTGCAGACAAATGGCGCAATCCTGTCTGTATTCTTGCCGATGGTTTTATTGGCCAGATGATGGAGCCTGTAGAAGTTCCTGAGGCAAAAGAAATTCCATTTGACCACACTGACTGGTGTGTCAGAGGAGATGCTGAAACTCACAAAAACCTGGTTAGCTCAATCGTACTTGAGCCTGAAGATCTTGAGGCTCATAATTTCAAACTTCACAAAAAGTATCAGGACATTCAGGAAAGCGAAGTCCTGTTTGAAGAATACAAAGTTGATGATGCAGATCTGGTAGTTGTTGCCTACGGCATAACATCCAGAGTTGTGTATTCAACCATTGACAAAGCTCGTGAACTTGGAATGAAAGTTGGTCTGTTGAGACCAATTACCCTGTGGCCTTTTCCTTCAAAAAGAATTGCTGAACTTGCGGCTGATGGAACCAGAAAATTCCTGTCAGTTGAGTTGAGTACTGGTCAGATGGTTGAAGATGTGCAGCTTGCTGTAAATGGTAAATGCGAGGTTGCACTTTACGGTCGATGTGGTGGTGTAGTCCCTGGTGGTGAGGAAATAATCCAAAGGTACGAGGAAATTATGAATGGCAAGCCGATTAGCGATGGAGGCGTGCGATGAAAACCACAACAAAAGCTTCCTCATTTTATAATGTATTTGAACGCAAGGGTGGCCCACACAAAGAGACTACTCACTATTGCCCTGGTTGCGGACATGGTAATGTCCACAAAATGATTGCTGAAGCAATGGATGACCTTGGCATAAATGAGAAGACTGTGTTTGTTTCACCTGTTGGCTGTTCAGTCTTTGGTTACTACTACTTTGATTGTGGTAACTTCCAGGCAGCGCACGGTCGTGCTCCTGCAGTAGCTACCGGAATCAAGAGAGCTAACCCTGATTCGATTGTTATTTCATATCAGGGTGATGGTGACCTTGCTGCTATCGGTACTGCTGAAACACTTCATGCTGCCAACCGTGGTGAGAACATCACTGTGTTCTTTGTCAACAATGCTATTTATGGAATGACTGGTGGCCAGATGGCACCAACAACTCTGATCCAACAAAAAACTGCTACTACACCTCGGGGTCGTATTGAAGCAGAACATGGAAATCCAATCAAAATGGCTGAAATTATTTCAACATTGCCGGCAGCTACTTATGTAGAACGTGTGGCAATTGGTAATTCAAAGCACATTATGAAAGCTCGTAAAGCTATTCGTAAGGCTCTGAAAAACCAGGTTGAAAATCGTGGTTACAGTTTTGTGGAAATCCTGTCAGTCTGTCCTACAGGCTGGAAAATGGACAGCCCTGATGCACGTGATTGGTTGACAGATCAAATGATTGAAGCGTTCCCACTAGGTGTTTATAAAGATGAGTCCAGTGAACGTGAGGATAGTTGGTATCGAGGTATCAAACCATTCGTCCCGTCTGAGCTGAACAAGTACTTTGGTGTAAATGCTGAAGCAGATGTTGTTCCTGTTGACTTGAAGAAAGATCTCTTCTGCAAGTTTGCCGGTTTTGGTGGACAGGGAATTCTGACCATGGGTCTGTTCCTGGCTCAAATTGGTATGCGCGCTGATCACCATGTAAGCTGGATTCCAGCTTATGGTCCGGAAATGCGTGGCGGTACTGCAAACTGTAGTGTGAATGTTTCTAGCAATCGCATTGGAACTCCACTTGTGGAGCGACCAAATGTAATGGTTGCCATGAACTTGCCTTCTTTGGAAATGTTCGAAAAAGATGTTGTCGATGGCGGTGTTATTCTGGTTGATTCAGGTATTGTAGATAAAACACCTGATACAGACAGACTTGATGTGGTCATGATTCCGGCAACAAAAATTGCAGACGAAGTTGGTACTCCCAAGGTTGCCAATGTTGTAATGTTGGGTGCAATGATTGCAGCCACCGACGCTTACAGCATGGACTTCGTTTCCGATACCTTGAAGATA
>JABIBH010000225.1 GCA_018652925.1 bacterium
CTACCGGTGACAGCAACAGCCGAGGAACCGGAAGAGGGTCTGAAGAGAGACTTGTTGGATGATTTTATGTTCAGCGCAGCAGACTACATATATCGAAGACGTAAACTGTTTATTTCTTTGGCTGTTGCACTGGTAGCGATCGCGGTCGCCGGCTACGGAACTTATTCCTACATTCAATATAAAATAAATCAGAGAAATGAGCAGCTTTTCGCGATCGAACAGGTTGTTCAAAATAAAACGGGCAATGCGGATCAGCGTTTCGATAAGGCCATTCCAATGTTGAATGAGTTCATTGAAAATTATCCAGATACGAGTCAGCAGCATTTGGCACTATTTTACCGAAGCCGACTTTATTTTGATCAAAATAAATATAAAGAAGCAGAATCCGACTTGAAGGGTTTGCTTGCAATGCTTGAAAAGGAATCTGACTTGTTTGTATTAGCCAGTCTTTACCTTTCGAACGTCTTGGTGGATCAGCAGAAGAATGATGAAGCTATCGATATTCTTGAAAATGCCAGAACAGAGAATATGACAGATATTATATTAATGGCTCTGGCTGAGATCTACATGGATACACTTCAGGCGGATAAAGCCAAACAAACACTCGAAATCTTAACCAGGGATTACCCAAATAGTTTATATGCTCAAAGGGCCAAACAATTGTTGAGCCTTCTTTAGTTACACCAACACCAGGTATCAAGCGGAAAATCAAACTATGGTAGATTATTTAGATTTAGTTGAAGAACACAGCGGAGAGCCTGAAATAAATCTCTTCGAGAAAGTCAAAGTGATGACAAGTCGGGCGAGAGACCTATATTCTGGCAAGACCAGCAAAGCAGCAAACAAGCTGGAAGGCTGTAAACCTATAACTGTTGCACAGTATGAGGTGTTAAAAGGGTATATCGAGCCCGAAATCAGCGACATAGAAAAAGACATGGATAGTTTTCCAGACGAGTAGTTCCCTTCCTAATCCCTCCCTATTTAATAGATGGAATTGATAGATTATCCGCTGAAATATCAGCGGCATGCAACCAGAGTCGTTCACATTGGACATGTGGCGATCGGTGGTGACAATCCCATCTGTATACAATCAATGCTTACTGCTGCAACCGGTGATGTAGCTGGTTGCCTTCAAGAAATTCGATCTTTACAGGAAGTTGGATGTGGTTTGATTCGATTGGCCATTCCGGCTCGAATGGATTTAGAAAGAATCCCAGAACTGAGAAGAGTTCTTCAAGAAGAAGGGATCAACATACCACTGATCGCTGATATCCACTATTCTCCGCAACTTGCGCTTGATGCATGTGAGCTGTTTGAAAAAATCCGCATCAACCCTGGCAATTACTCAGATAACCCCAAAAGCGTGAATCGTCAAACGGATGGTAACTACTTTGCCGAAGGCCATGAAAAGCTGAAGGAAGCAATTCAACCGCTTTCTGAAAAACTTAAAAAATTTGGCAATTCCCTCCGGATTGGCGTGAATCAAGGTTCCCTCTCGTCAAGAATGATGGAGCGGTATGGTGATTCACCCCAGGGGATGGTTCAATCTGCTTTAGAAATGGTCGCTTTGTTTGAAGCTTTGGACTTTTTTCAAATCGTGGTGTCATTAAAATCCTCAAATCCAATTACTGTACAAAAAGCTTATCGATTACTTGTTGCAGAGGGTCCTGAAACAAATGCCGTCCCATTGCATTTAGGTGTGACTGAGGCTGGTAATGAGCTGATGGTCAGAATTAAAAGCCTAGAGGGCATGGGATCCCTGTTAACAGATGGCATTGGCGATACATTTCGTGTGTCTTTGACCGAACCTGCGGCTAATGAAGTTGTTTTTGCCAAAGAATTGATTGAAGCGGTTAACCGGTCAATTAACGCTGGGGAAGCAGATAAAGGCAGTTGGTGCCGGCCAGTGGATCACTTGGGCATGAAAAATCGCCTTTTTACATCGAGCGGGGTGGATATTGGTTCAGGTTCACCTCTCAAGATAGGCAAACAATCCGGTTCGTCCTTACCGAAGACAGAAATCGCAGTTGAGGCAGACTTTTCATTTGAGGTAGACGGTGAAACCGTCATCATTGGCAACGAACGATTTCAAGCAATGTCACGAAGGAAATTGTGGTGGAAAGAGCCAATATCGAAAAATCAGTCTGGAATCGTACTGGATTC
>JABIBH010000226.1 GCA_018652925.1 bacterium
CCCCGTTCTTTTACCCGTTTTTCTGCAACAGCAGCAAGCTGAGCTGGCATCGGAATAAGTAATTTATCACCAGGATGAATTATCGATTTATTTCTGATGTTATTGAGTTTCATAATTGCACTGATTGAAGTACCATTTCGTTGTGCAATAATTCCCAAAGATTCTCCACGTTTAACAATATGTTTTCGCCAGGTAAGTCTTTTATCAAATGGAATATTACGAAGCTTACGCATACATCTTATGCCCGTTCCAACAGGAACTTTGACAGGATATTCAGAGCTCCCAGGTGGTGTAGCCTGGCGTAACAATGCAGGGTTTAATGCTACTACTTCAGCTTCAGTAACTGATGCACATTCTGCAATCAGGTCAAGACTGGTCGCATCGGTGACCTGAATAATATCGTAATTAAGAGCTGAGCCAGGAGTAATCTCAAATCCATAAGCCGTGGGATCTTCACCAATGCGAGCTACTGCAATAAATTTTGGAATGTGATTTCTGGTCTCCCACGGAAGATGTAAATTCCAGAAGTCATCATGTCCAGCAAGTTTGATCGATCGGTCAATTCTATGTTCGCCTGCATTGTATGCTGCAAGAGCCAGAGCCCAATCGTCAAAATGATTATACAATTGAGTCAGATAAGTTATAGCAGCAACGGTAGACATCTCAAAGTCTTGTCTTTCATCAACCCACCAATCGACACGAAGGCCAAAATGTTTTCCAGTGGCCGGCATAAATTGCCATGGACCAACTGCACCAACACGAGATTTGGCAGAGGTATTGAAACCACTCTCAATCAATGCATGATAGATAAGTTCTTCAGGCAGACCTGAATCTTGCAGGTGAGAGGTGAGCAGAGAATCGACTACGGATTTGCGCTCCAACCATTTTTCAAATGTCAATCTGCCAGAGCCGTTATTAAAATGATCGATCCATTTTTGAACACGTTGATTATCTACAAAGAGCAAATCAGTTTCGATTGCAGTTCTTTGCGTTCCTGTAATTGGAATCAGGGAATCCGGGAAAGAAAAACCACTCAGGTTTTTATAAGCAGTTGCAAGCAGAGAATCGTCTTCTGAGATTGCAGAAATCAAATTATGCTCTTCAGCTAAAATACCAGAAAGCAGAGCAACTCTTCTGGAAAGACTGGCAAGATATATAGAATCGATACTGTCAGGTTCACGGTATTCAAGGCCAGAAGCCTCTTTACCAAGCAAATGGAGAATCTCCTCAGCTGGATCAAGTTGTCGATTGGACAAGAACACTAAAGAATTCCTGTACAAATCCTCTAATTGCTCCAGATCGGGCCTTTCTGCCAGAGCATCAATAGGTCGGGCAGGCAAAAATCCTGTTTCAAGTTCTTCCAGCTCAATTTCCACGATATTTGAATCTAAATCACTTTTTGAAGTTTCAGCTATTTCAACTTTTTCAACAGTGGTAGAATCGGTGTAACCGCCTACAATATATGAACATCCACTTGCCAGGATAGATAGATATATGACTACAACAAGTGAAAGTATTCTAGAAAATTTATGCAAAATTACTCCAAATTGTAATGTCGTTATTGCAATTATTGTGACAATGTGTCATAATATGCGGGTAAAACTGTTTCGGAGATTGGAATATATACATTCAGTCCCGATTTGTAATCTATTATGTTATCAGGAGTAGACATTTGCAGCACGTGTTACAGACACTTGTACAAATTGCCAAGCTTCCACCTGAATTGGTGAAGCAGTGCAATGACGCACTTGCCTCAAAGGAAAAACAGAACGTAACTGACTGTCTATCCAGGTGTAAAAGCCACTTAACTTCAAGCGGTGACCTCGTTAAGGTTAAAGTTAATAGTGAAAACTCTGCTGACTGGTTTGCATTAAGAGGGCATTCAGAGCTATTCGATTTTTCAGAACTTGAAAAGCTGGAAAAGGAATTATCTGACTCCCGGCTCATGTCAGTTAATAACAATGGCTATAAATTGTCGGATAGTTTCCCCGGTCCGGACCTTGATACTCATAACATGATTCTGGCAGCGATGGAATCAGCTCAAAATCACCAACTTGTAAGAAAAGCTGGAGATGAAGAAGCATCAATAGTTCAGTCAATTATCGAGTTGCTAGTTCCGTTTTTAGGTGAAAGTCATTTATTCGTACAACTCAATTCAACATCGATTCGCCCCGATGACCATTCTCATGTATTTCATGCAAAACTTTCGGAACAAAGATTTTGGGAGCAATCCAGAGTTCTTGGTGAGGCGATATGGATTCCTGGCCTTTCTGAATTGCCTGGGTTTATCAGGTCAAAGTTTGAAAATGATAATCAGATAAGTATTTCCGATGACGCGTCTGCTGTTGCAATTCCATTATTTGCTCCATCGGACCCCAAATCTAAAGATTCAGTTGTTGAAGCTGGGCTTCTGTTGCTTATATCTGAAAAAATTACTGACCGAGATGTAATCATCGAAAAAGGATTCCGACTTTCACGATTTGTCACCTCCAGTTGGCAGCAACACCTGAAGATGAACCAACTGGTTCACACCGACAACCTCACAGGTATTCGTAATAGAGGATTTTTTGACCGCCATTTCTCTCTTGAACTGGAAAGGGCGCAGCGGCAAGGGTCATCGCTGGTGCTGTTACTGGGAGATATAGATCATTTCAAGAAAATCAATGACAAGTACGGTCACCAGATAGGTGATCGTGTTTTGAAAACAGTGGCACGAGAGCTGCTCCAGGGGTTACGTCGTATAGATTTGATATGTAGAGTCGGTGGTGAAGAATTTGCTCTGGTTCTTCCAAATACGGAGCTTGAGCCTGCACGCGAAGTTGTATCCAGAGTTCAAATGAGCGTGAGTAATTTACGACTTACAGATCCAAATGTAGCAGAAACAATCAGAGTAATGATTTCCTTTGGTGGCGCTGTATTCCCGGAAGCAGGTGAGGACCCTGCTGAACTTTACGGAGTTGCAGACAAAATGCTTTATCTCTCGAAACAACAGGGACGCAACAGGTGCTATTTCTGGAATCCAGACGGAGACCCAATCCTGACTCTTCCAGATTTCAAACGTGGTTAAGTGCCAACCCGCTAATTTTAATTGTACTGAAATATAATATTCTGTTTTGGAGTATGGGCTGGCTTCTTGGTTGGACTGTTAGCGATTCCATAAAAATTCCTGAGATTGATAACCGGGTTGCTTTAACTGCATCAATAATTCCTGCTGTTGTCTTCCCGCAGTTTGGATTCCCTTTGGGAATAATTGGAGGAGTACTGGCAAATAACTCCTCAAGCAGGAAGGGTGTCGTAGCAGTAGATTTCCATTCACCTTCCAAGTACGCATCGTGGAACGGAACAGTACTACTGCGGGTCACAGGATGGCCAACGCAAAAGTCTACTGGTTGGCAAGCTGCGGCGGTAATTATATCGATAGATTCAATAGCTGATGATTCAACAGTATATCCAGCTGAAATGGATGGGATTCTTCTAAATGGGAAAGGCGAAACTCCGAAGTTATGGGACATAATTGCATGTTCAATGCAAGGGCAGGTCCCCAAAAGAGAATCTGTTGCTGGTGGGTTCTCCATGAGAAAATACTTAAGTGGCAGAGGAATCAGATGGACTGGAAAAATCGATTCCTATGAGATCCTGATGAATCATCCTATAGATTTGTTAAGTATATCCGGTGAACATTTGCTGGCCCCAGTTCGATCAGAATCTCTAAAGACAATTACAAGTTCCCTGCCTAGACGTGAGTCTTTGCTGTTTGCGTCGGTTCTGTTTGCCGACAAAAACTCGGACAGTCGCATTGTGAAATCCAGTTTTACTGCAACAGGTACAGCACACCTTTTTGCGGTCAGTGGATTGCATGTAGGAATATTAGTTAGTGTGTTGATAGCGATTGCAACTTTGCTTCCAATCCCAAATCGAATTACAAATATCCTGGTTATATTTGCGATCTATTATTACACAATTCTTGCTGGCCTGCCTGTATCTGCAGTTCGAGCAGCAACATTTGCCACTGTAAGTTTGTTGGCGAGCCAGATGGGCCGTAAATC
>JABIBH010000227.1 GCA_018652925.1 bacterium
CTTTTATAAGTTCAGGCCCAGAAGTGGAGCCACTAACAGCAACAATTGGTGAGCTTTTAGGTGACTACGAATGGGTTGGAAACTATGTATATTCTGTTGGTGAAGTATCTGCAGTTAATAGTTCCAATTTCTACATGTTCGACGGAACAGACACTATTCAGGTTTACATCGATAGCACAACTGGCATAAATATTGGTGCAGTTGCTGTTGGTGACATTTATGGTGTTTACTCTCCATGCGTTGTTTACAACGGTGAGATCGAGTTAAAACCTAGATATCAAGGTGACCTTGTTGAAGATCCAACAGGTGACACTGCTCCAGTTATTTCCGATGTCGCTCCTTTGAGCTGGGTTGGCGAAGCCGCAGACCCTATCGTAGTTGCAGCTAATATTGTTGATGACATTGGCGTAACAAGCGCAATGCTTTACTATCGTGATGATGCTGGTGACTCAACCGGCGTATTCATCTCTGTTGCAATGAGCAATGTTGGTGGAGACAGCTGGCAAGGTACAATTCCTGGTGGAATGACCGGTCGCCAAGTTGATTTCTACGTTGAAGCAAGTGACATTGGGCAAACAGTAGCAAGCCCAGGCGATGCGCCTGCTGGCTGGTATGAGACTGCTGTCGGGTTCACTTCAATTTATGACTGTCAATTTGCTGATCCTAACCTGGAATACCAGGGATCGTCATTGCGTGACAAAGTTGTTAGTGTTCGTGGTATCGTAACTGCGGGTACCGGCGACGTTGGCTCCAACTCCAAATTTATCCTTCAGGACGGAACCGCACCATTCTCTGGTATTCTGGTTTATGAAGGTACTGCTACGAACTATGTACTGCCAGGCGACCAGGTTGCTATTGGTGGGTACATTGATGAGTATTACGGATTGACTGAAATGATTCCTCACAACGGTGGGGCAGTCTATATAGAATCATTCGGAAATGATCTTCCAGCACCTTCTATTGTTGACACACGTGTTCTTGCTGATAACACCCTGTTAGACGGCAACGGTATTCTTGGTGAAGCTTATGAATCTGTGTGGATTAAAACCGCATCTTCTACAGTTTTGGATACTCTAGGTTACGGTGAATGGATTATTTCTGACACAGGCGCTCGCGCAGACTCTGTTGTTGTTGATCCTATTATTGCTTTGAGTTATCAGCCAGTTATTGGTGAGCTGGTAACAGTTGAAGGTTTCATGAACTACAGCTATGGCGATTTTGTAATCGTTCCAATCAGTGATGCTGGTATCGTTACTGGTGAATCAGCTGTGCATGAAATTCCTATGCCTGCTGGTGGATTCCGGGGCATTGCTCCAAACCCATTCAATCCAAAGACTGAAATCAGCTTTGTTATGAATAGTGATAACATGGCTCAGCTCAATGTGTATAACATGCGCGGTGAGTTTGTTAAGTCTCTGGTTAATGGTCCGTTGGCTACTGGTGACTATGTCATGCAGTGGGATGGTACAAACCATGATGGTCAAGGCGTCTCAAGTGGTACTTATTTCGCGCGTCTGCGTATCGGTACCGAAGTTCTTCAAGTCAGAAAAATGTCACTGGTCAAGTAACATTTGCTGACAAGTTGAGCGATCCTCAGAGGCCCCGGGAGTTCGTCCCGGGGCTTTTTACTGTCTAGGCTGATTTTATTTATAAGACTAAATAATAACAAGTTGACAAACTACCACCTTCAAGTAAAATCCAATTATAGAAATTATCTGTTCACAAAAGAGGGGTTTTTGTTATGCGTTTTTCAATTCTGTTATTGAGTTTATTGGTTATATTTGTTGGTTGCGGGGACGATGATCCAGTTGCTCCACCAATAACAACAGTCACAATTAGTGTTGAGATTATTCCAGAAGAACTTGAAGCTTCATGGGAGTTGACTGGCCCAAATGAATACAGTAATAGCGGAATAGGTGATATCGAATTAGCTGGTCTTGAACCTGGTGGATATGAAATTAGCTATGGATTTGTTGATGAGTATATAACTCCTGAAAGTGAGCAGAAGAATTTATCTTCTGGTGATGAGTATATTTTCAGTGGAAATTATGTCGGTTCAATTGGAACAATCCAGATAGACGCAGAGCCTAATGAACTAAATGCTCCATGGATAGTAACAGCTCCTAATGGAGAAGAAATCACTGGTAATGGTGATGACACATTGACAGTTAGTTTAATGGGTGAATACACAATCAGCTGGTCATATGTTGAAGAGTGGAACACTCCAACAACAGATAGCCAAATCCTTCTTGATGGCGAGACTATCACATTTACCGGTACTTATAATCCAATCTCTGTCGTTAACATGATTGAAATTCTAGCAGGCAGTTTTGTAATGGGATCACCAACAGATGAGCCTGGGCGCAATAGTAATGAAACTGAACATACTGTAACTCTGACAACAGATTTCTTTATGTCAGCAACAGAAGTAACTAACCAGCAATATGCAGATTTAGCTCAATGGGCTTATAACAACGGTTATTGCTCATCTTCAAGTAGCAGTCTGACTGATAACCTTGACGGTTCAACTCAAGAATTATTAGACCTTGATGACACTGACTGTGAAATCTCATTCTCTGGTTCAATATTCTCAGTTGATGCAGGTAAAGAGAACCACCCTGTAATGGAAGTCACCTGGTACGGTTCAGTTGCCTTCTGTGATTGGCTTTCTCTCCAAGAGGGATTAACTAGAGCCTATGACCACTCCAATTGGCAATGTAACAGCAATGCCCCATATCAAGCGAATGGCTACAGACTCCCAACAGAAGCAGAATGGGAGTACGCTTGTAGAGCAAGCACAACAACTGCCTTTAACACAGGCGACTGTCTTGATGCTGGCACAGAAGCTAACTACCGTGGAAGCTATCCTCAATCAGGTTGTCCGTCAGGACCTTATGAAGGTTGGACAGTACCAGTTGCCAGTTATCCAGCAAATAGTCTTGGACTATATGATATGCATGGCAACCTTTATGAGTGGTGCAATGATTGGTATGACAGTTATAGCGGAGATATAACAGACCCCGTAGGTGCAAGTTCGGGGTCGTACCGCGTTTTCCGCGGGGGCTTTTGGGGCATCAGTGCTCAGTATTGTCGTTCAGCGAATCGGCGTTTCAGCGATCCGGGCGGCAGCAGCTACGATATCGGCTTTCGCTTTGTGAGGTCGACCGGTCTTTAGTCCCTTGATCCTTGAACACTTGAACCCTTGAGGGTTCAAGGTTTTAGAAACTGTGCAGTTCAGAAACAGGCCGCAGCGAAGCCGGCCTTCTGGACAAGGAGTTTCTGGATTTAAAC
>JABIBH010000228.1 GCA_018652925.1 bacterium
CAGAGTTGGGAATCGACATTCTTTAACGAGTCAACCCAGTACATAGGTGTATCATTAAGCGCTACAGGAAGCTCTAGGGCCTGGCATGGGGAAAATGCTGGTTTGCTATTTGAGCTCCTTGCTGGAAAAGGTTTGAAGGCTTTTTTAATCCCGGGCCCGTCAGACAGTGAAATCGTCAAGTCTGTGATTGGTTATAATCGTAATGTTGTGGTTGCACCGGACACGAGCCTGACCGAACTTAAATCACTATTAAGCAAAATCGATTTGCTGGTTTCAACTGACAATGGGACCAGGCATGTTGCGATGTTATTGGATAAACCGACACTGACATTATTTGGTCCAACAGACTCTGGTGGATGGAATCGGAAACATTTTAAGAACTGTATTGTAAAAAACCATGTTTCGTGTTCACCTTGTAATTTATGGGAATGTAATGTTGACGGGCATCCCTGTATGGCAGAACTGACTGCGAACCAGGTTTTTGATATAGTGCAAGAGATGCTTAAAACTTTTGAAGCGAGGGGCAGTGTTTAAATTTCTGGCAACGATGATTCTCTGCATATCAACTGTACAGCCATCCTGGGCAGTTGAGGTCCCATGGGGTGTTGGAGAGAAACTGGATTATTCAATTGATTACGGGCTTGTTAATGCAGGAAGTGCTGAGCTATCGGTAAGCAAAATAGTTGAACATAATGGTCACCCTTGCTGGAAAGCAGAGAGTAGAATCAGAAGTAACAGAGTGTTTTCTGCTTTCTATTCAGTACGCGACAAGGCCGTTTCCTATATAGACAAAGATGATTTGTATACCAGGTTTTTCAGTAAAAGATTACGAGAAGGCGATTATAGGAAAAATATTGTCATCGATTTTGACAGAGATGCAAGTGTAGCAAGATATCTTGATGGTCGGGAATATGAAATCAACTCGGAAATACACGATGTTTTGTCGGCTACTTATTTTGTGCGGACAATAGATTTGCATTTGGGCCAAAGGCTGTTGTTAACTACACACAGTTCTCGCAAGAATTATGAACTGGCAGTTGTTGTGATTGGTCGAGAATCTATTACAGTCCCTGCAGGTACTTTTGATTGCTGGGTAGTGGAGCCTGAATTTGCAGGGGAAGGCCTTTTCTCTTATGAAGGGAAAATTACGATTTGGATTTCAGATGACGAACTACGAATTCCGGTAATGACCAAGACGCAAGTAAAAGTTGGTGCAATTACTGCTTCATTACAGAGCTATACAATCGGAGCCAAGTAGATGATATCCGAGAAATTAGCTCCACAACATACCGTACATTGGCCTCTGAAAAACAGTCTTTACTTGTCATTAATAATTCTGCTGGGAGCCGTATTACGATTTATCCATCTGGATAATTTGCCGATGTGGATTGACGAATATGCATTATGGAAAATCTGTAATCCTGGCCCGGGTCATTCATTTATAGAACAACTTCTGGATAATTATCAGAGCCCACTGTTTATGGTAGCAATCTGGAACTCAGTACAGGGGGTTGTTGCAGAGTGGCAGATGCGATTGCCATCCGTAATTGCAGGTATATTTACCATTCCTTTGATATTCACGTTGGCAACGGATCTTTTTGACCGGCGATCTGGATGGATTGCAGCATTTCTGACAGCAATTTCACCATTCCATATCTGGTACTCACAAGACGGTCGTGGCTACTCATTTATGATATTTTTTGCCGCTTGTGCAACATTGCTCCTTTTCAAGTTGATAGAAAACAAGCTTTCACTGAAGTATTATTTATTTTATGGCCTTACTCTGGCACTGATGGTACTAAGCAATCAAAGCGCTATGTTTCTTATCGTCGCACATCTTCTGGTTATTGCTCTCTTTAACTTCCCAACTTCCAGAATTCAGTTTTTGCAGTGGGCTGTTGCTTTTGTATTTGCTCTGATTCTTGTTTCACCATGGTTGTTGAAGGCATTTGGAATTATTGATTTTGGCAGAGCACTTCCAGGAGCAACCGCCGATGAAGTGTTACGAGGAGCCGGCAATTTCTCATTGATGGGTGTTCCATTTGCTTTGCATTCCATGTTTTATGGATTCAGCATTGGGCCAACACTGTTTGAACTGCACAGACCAGACAGAATTGCATCAGTGATAGCAAACTTATCGATTTTGATTCCATCAACTCTGTTGGCAGTCATCATTTTTGGCAGAGGTGTAATTGTCAGTAAGCGTAGAAGCGTTGTCCTGGTGATCATAATTGTTCCGTTGCTCTTGCTGATATTTTTATCGATAAAAAATATAAAAGTATTTAACCCAAGGTATCTTGCTTCTGTTTTCCCAGTTTTTATTTCACTTGCTGCCTTTGGTCTGTCGTTATTCAAAATAAGAGTCAGAGCTGTTCTGGGATGCTTATTAATTACCCTGTTTTTGTTGTCACTTTTCGGCTATTATTTTGATCGGGAATACAACAAGCGTGATTTACGCATCGCAACTAGCTTCGTGGCTGAGAGATCAGACAAGGAAGATGTGATTATTGTTCCTGTTTCTCCCGGTCTCTTTGAACTTTATTACAATGGTGTTGGGGAAGTGGAAACTGTTTGGGATCCGCCAGTAATAAACTCAAAATCTGATGCCGTTGAAGTTATTTCAATTCTTGTGAAAGACCATGAATTTGTTTGGCTGATAGACATCAATAACTGGAAAAAAGATCCAAACCAGTTTATGGTGGAAGTTGTTCGTGATTTAGGAAGCGTAAGTGCCGAGTTGTCTTATCAGGATGTTACCGTTATCGGTGTTAAACTTGAAAGTAGTGAAGACGGAGTTTCAGCTGGAAATGACTAATAAGAAAATCGATTCCAATGCATATGGTAGTCTGGAGGGATATCTGGACTTCATTTCTGGTGACCCCGATGGTCCCACACCAGAGGAGTCTTCTGCTTTTACTTTTGCTAAAAGAGTTGTTGATATTGCGGGTGCCCTTGTTGGCGTTATGATGATGATTCCATTATTCCCATTTCTGGCGTTGATGATAAAACTGGATTCATCGGGTCCGCTACTTTTCAAGCAACGCCGAGTCGGTGAAAATGGCAGATATTTTGATTGCTACAAATTCAGATCAATGATCTCTGATGCAGAACTGGTCAAAGATGAACTTTCGCATTTGAATGAAGCATCTGGAGCTGCGTTCAAGATTAAGAATGATCCCCGAATTACAAGTGTTGGCAGGTTTATCAGGCGTAGCAGTCTAGACGAGTTTCCTCAGTTGCTGAATGTACTGAAAGGCGAAATGTCG
>JABIBH010000019.1 GCA_018652925.1 bacterium
AAGCTGACAGCAATGGAATGGGTGGAACTGTGTTGCACTGAACCTGCCGACAGATGTGGTTTGTCTGGAATCAAAGGCGATCTTGCCCCGGGATATGACGCAGATATCGTCCTGTTTGACCCGGACATTGAAGCAATCACAAATGTCTGGCTGCGAGGTGAACTGGCTGTGGAAAATGGCGAACTTGTCAGCGATTTGCCTGCTGGAAAGTTCCTGATGCGGCAACTTTAAATTTCGTAATCAACTTCCAGAAGTGCTTTACGGAATCTGCTTTCAAACCAGCTTCTGGCCCAGGAGTCGATATGCTTTTCCCATCTTCGGGATGCAGTTGTATCAAAACCTTTCTTTCCCTGCGTAAACCCTTCGCTCATTACTTGTTGTTCAAGCATTATTTCCTGAAACTCGACTCCAACCCAATCACAAATTGATCGAACTTCAGGTTCAGGATTGGCAATCATGGATTCAAACTGCACCACTCTGTAGCTACTTCCATATTTTTCTGAATATTTCCGATACCTTTTCAGTGCATCACCCCAGGTCCAGGTTACCTGGAACATCAGGAACAACTTCAGCAACAGCGGGAATTTACGTAACTGTCTGTATGGTGGTGAAGGTGATTTTTCCTGTCGACGCCTGACTTCCGAAGTGTAAATAGCACGGGGGTCACGCAACATATGAATTATTTTTGCATCGGGATACCATTGCATAATGGTATCAATGTACTTGATGTGTGATGGAGTTTTTTCACCAATTACCTCACCCTCACGCTCTTCGCAAAACAGCTCCATGAATACCAGATAAATGCCTTTTTCAGATCGGTCACTGGACAATATTCTTTCCAGCAACTGCTCTTTTGGCACTTCATCTCTGAACCATTGCCACTGCCAGCTTACTGTTTTCAATCGGGAATAATTGTCAAAATCTGATGAATAAAACCAGTCAACCAGTTTAACAACATTCTGATCAATGTTCAGACTACCAAATCGGCTGAAAACTTTCCGCATTGCAAGCGGTGGCCAGAGATGGCCCATGTAGTTATTCTCATCAAGCAGCGCAAACTTGGTAGATTTATTCAGAACACGACGCATCAAAGTAGTGCCGCTTCTGCTTACACCAACAATGAATACCATTTTATCGAAAGACATTTTATCTCCAAGTTTAGCCAATGACCAGATTCTATAGTTAAATCGGCAATCGAGCGAATTACTGTAATAATAGTGTGATAAAAATGAAATACTAAATCAGAAAACTCTTCTGCTGAAAAATCTCCATTTTCCAGGTTCAACGTTGATATCGGAAATAGTTTCAGTTCCAACTACTCTGCCATCGATATCCAGCAATTTAACTTCCAGGGTGTGAATGCCCGGTTCCAAATCCAGTCTCAACATCGAAATTGAATGTGGTAAAGTAAGCCAACTTCTGGTGTCTGCCCGTTCAGTTGCAACATTGAAAACATTCATCAGAAACGCTGCAACCTCCCCTCCACTGTCTTTGGCTTTACCATGCATTTTCGCTTTCACCAGCGCTCTTCCGGCAGCACGCACTGCAGTTTTTGTCATTCCATCGTCAAATGCTTTAATACTTTTCACAGCAATATTTTCTACAACCGAGCTCTGCCTCAATGCCACTTTTACAGCAGTAACTGAAGGTTCAACTACTACCTGATCCGGCAAAGCAACAGTCAACCAGTAATCAAGTTTTCTCTCTGTCTGCCAACCGTGAACTACACGATTACCAGCCAGAAATGCAATTCGCTCAGGGTCATCATCTTCGTAGATTGGTATATTCATTTCCAATGACACTTTATGGGGTGCAAAACCTGACTCCAGGAACAAAACCACCTTACCGCCGTTTCCAGACGGTTCATATTCTTCGTCAAATCCCAGCAGCTCTACAGAACGTTGCAGGTCAAAACCTATTCCCGGGATGCTTCCATCAATCGCATTTTTCCAGGCAATATGTGCATCATTCAGATCACCAACATTTTCCAGAAGTGCTCCACAGAACCAGTTCAGAAAATGATAGGATTCAATCTCGTTATCACGCAAAAACTCCAGCGCTTTTCTGGCTTCCACTGCGGCTTCATCGTTAAAACCAAGGTAGTGATAATTCAGTGCGCGATAATATGGGATCAGCGACATCTCAAAAAGTGGTGACGTGTAGTCTACGGTTTCATCGTTGGTAGCCAATGCAGCAATGTTTTGACTAATGCTTTTTGTGTGAAGATCAGCCGCAAGTTGTTCTGCCTGCTCAAAGAGGATGTTACTTTCAGAATAGTTGTCGGCATAGTGTAAAATTGTTGCTCGCTCAAGAAGATTAAGTAGTTTATCAGCTGGTGTTTCTGCTTCAGAAACTACATCAAGAGCGAGCTCATATTTTGCATTTACAAGATGCCCACGCAGCGCGGCATTGCGTTCTGTGTAAGTTGAACATCCTGATACCAGTACCAGTACCAGTAGTAAAATGACACTGGTCAGCCGTTTAATCATGGCCTATAACCACTCCTGCTGACATATTTTTTAATCTTCTTATCGCCAACCCAGACTTTGGAATTGTCTTCAAGGTCAACAAGGTAAACATCAACCTGATAGTATTTGACCTCGTCACCGTC
>JABIBH010000229.1 GCA_018652925.1 bacterium
AGCGCTTTCCAGATACAGCGGAGATGCCTCACCACAAACTTTATCAGCTTCTGCCTTGGCAAAAATTTCCTGATATTTTGAAATCGATTTTACAGGAAAGTAATTTTTTGGTTTATGGCCAAAAATTGATTTCACATCGTTGTCGTCCCATGCAAAAAAGTTTGTCTCCTTAATTGGACTCATGAAAACATCAGGATGTTCTACAAGGTATTCATACAATGCAGTAGTACCTGATTTGGCTGCACCAATTATGATAAACTCCGGCATTTTTTCAGACATCATTACCCCTTGCTTTATTGCTTTATGAACTTTGCCCAAATTGTCCGAAGTCCATAAAATAGATGCCTTGGACGAAGTCTTTTAATTTTCCGTCGATCCAGATTCTTCAACCGGTCCATTACTCCCGCTTGAGTCCTGGGATCATTCCAGAAACAAGACAAATCATCAGTTGACCTGGCCTCAAATTCTTCCAGAAAATTATTGAACTCCTGATTGGTTAAAACCCCTGAACGCTCTGATGATATTTGATTGTTAAATGGAATTGCAAACAGTTGAGTGAGACCTTTATCTGTAAAATTGGCAACAACATGCATACCAACAGGCTCAGTATCGCCTCCTGCCCAATCAAAAAGATAATTGCCTAACCCAAAACAGACCGGGTTGCCATCTATAGAAACAAACCCTTTGGGGAAATGGCTTCCGGTGCATACAAGTAAATCGGTTCCTGCATTTTGCAATTTCTTAACATGGTCCAGTTCACGCGGGCTCGGATAAATGCTTCGTGAACCCAAATGCGGAAACCCGATGACAACTTCACAATCATCCAGCTCGGACAACAGTGACTTAATCTCTTTATCTGAAGTTCTATAAATTTGATGACCGGGGTCAGGGTTATCCAGAAGATCGGTTAATGAATAGATACCGATTTTGGATATTTTTGCTACGGGACTGTCTTTAATACCGATAATTGACTTGCCAGCCTGTTTCAGTCTTTCAATATTGTGAGTAACACCTTCAGTCCCAAAAGCTACTGCATGGTTATTGGCTAATGAAACAATATCAAAAACTGATTCTTTCAAATAATCCAAAGATATAGCATCGCACTTAATATCCTTTTCCCGACCTCTGGTTGCTGGCAAAATGAATTCAAGATTGATTACCCGCAAGTCAAAATTAGAGAGTAACTCGTTATCCATTGCCAACCGAGCAGCAAGAGATTCCGAGTCTGGATACTCATACCAAAACCCAAAATCTCCAGTGAAAGAGATAGAAAAACCATTTTCAGGGAGTCTGGCTTCTCCTATTAATGAAACAGCTTTGTAGTTTCCTATTTGAAATGTATCAAACATCCAATGCCTTACTCTTGGAATTGTAACCTTGGGCTGAATAGTGTATGTTATCAGCCTGTTTGTGTCTTCACCGTGAATCAAAGGTCAGTAATGAATAGTAACCAATTCAACAGATTCAACAAAGTGTATACTGCTTTATTAATAGCCATTCTGTCAATCATTGCTAGCGGGGTTTGTGCTGGCAACTTCTTTGCTGTTGGTGATGAAGATTTGATGCGCAGCGGCAATCCTGAAAATATTACCCGTAATTTGGATTGCAGCTCAGCTGTTGCGGTTGAACTGTCGATTTGGGCAGAAATAGCTTTAGAAGGTAGTACCGAAGGCATCCCCGACAGCTGTAACAGCTACTCCTGTGAAGAATGGAATGAATCCGGCGGAGAAATCATCTATGAGCTGCAAGTAGACCAGGGCATAATTTTACACGCAACTCTCTTCAGCGAATCTGACCTTGATCTTATACTGCTTTCTGATTGCGACCCTGATTTATGTATCGGTATGGCAAGCTCGGAATTCTCAGCTGAGATTGATTCTGGTACTTATTATCTGATTGTTGATGGATATCTTGGAGAATCAGGGGCTTTCACGATTACTCTGGAAACAATGCCTGCCTGGCTTTCACAAGAAGCATGTGACCTGGCAACTCCGATTGAATGTAGCTCCATTGAGACAATTATTGACAGCAATCTCTTTGAACAGCCGAACTTGATTGAAACAGCTGAGTGCAGTGGATTTCTGGAACGTGGTGGCGAACAATGGTTTTCTGTAGTTCTTACTGACACCGCAACTGTTGATATTTCGCTGACACAGCTGTTTTTCGATGGTGCCATCTGGATGTTCAACGATTGTGGACCTGATGCTGAATGTATCGCATTTGCTGATAATGGTACGATTAAAGAACCTGAAGAGCTGACTTGGAGAAACGATACAGGTTCAACCACAACTGTTTACATCGGCATTGACTCTTTTGCCCCTGTTGAAGATTCCTGGGGTGGGGGTTTTAGTTTGGGTATTACCTGTGAAGGTATTGAATTGCCGGCTTTTCAATCATCGTGGGGTGCAATGAAATCGAGATTTCGTTAATACCACTTGCACCATAGCTGTTACTGAAGTAAGGTTGACTATCAATCAAATTAACATCAAATCACCGGGATGAAGTGACGGAGCC
>JABIBH010000230.1 GCA_018652925.1 bacterium
ACCCCGCGCTGGGTGTCTTGAATAGAAGATGGAAAAAAACAGATCTGATCAATGTTCATGAAGGCCGCGGAATTCATTGGGGCGCAAATGTAAAACGACTCTGGGGGCCTAAGCTTTTAGTAACTCGCAGGGTGATTTTTGTTCCATCGCAAAGCTGGTTTACAAAAAACGATTACAAGGCCGCCGACCATTTCGTTGCCGTAAGCAATGCTGTAAAAACCACTCTGGAGGATTATAGACCTGGAGCAGAAGTTACAGTAATACCGAGCAGCTTTTCTGGATTTCCATCAACAGGTGGAGATGCAAGTCTGATCAGGAATTACTTTTCAGGCAAATTTCTGATAGGGCAAGTTGCTGTTTTGAGCTCAATTAAAGGACATCGGACAACTCTGGATGCAGCAAGATCTCTGCTTCCCAATTACCCTGAAATACACTTTATAATTTGTGGCGACGGCCCACAGCTGGAGCCTTTGAAACAACAAGCTGCTGGTCTTACAAATGTTACTTTTGTTGGTCATCAAAAAGATATCGGCAAATACTTTGAAGCCTTTGACCTTCTGGTTCATCCATCACAAAGCGAAGGTCTGGGGTCTGTTCTGCTTGAAGCCCAGCAACACAAGACTCCTGTGATTGCTTCCGATGTAGGTGGGATTCCTGACATAGTTAAAGATGGTATAACGGGAATCTTGATTCCACCAGATGATGCATCGACACTGGAAAAATCAATTATCGAACTTTATGAAGATTCAGATTTACGTAATAAAATAATTAAAAATGCAACAGAACATCTCAAGAACTTCAGCCCTGATAATATTACAGAACGATACCTGAAATTATATCAACAAATCCTGGCGAAGTAGCTACCTCACCAATGAAATCAACTCGCTGACAGTCTGTCCACCAGACTTAAGAACAACCATATAATTCCCGCTGCTCAACTGTTGAGGTTGCCAGCTTTTTGTGTGCTCCCCTTCTTCATAATAACTGTCTGTTATAGTCGCAACCAATGCACCTTGCAAATCAAAAGCCTGTATCAAAGCATGTCCAGAAGTTGCAATTTCAAATTTGATTGTGGTTGCAGGATTGAATGGATTTGGAAATGCGTTGAGTGAAATTATTGAAATCGATGGCACACTACTTGGATAATCATAACCACAACTTTGATAAACACCGCCACCTTGCAGCGCAACATAAACACCGCCCCCGCCAGCCTCAATATCGATAGGAGCTGCAGGCAGTCCTTCAGTCACATCCTGCCAATTTTCAAAATCCATGCCCAGGCAGAACAGTACCCGGTCATCCCAGGTTACAGCATAGGTTTCAGTCCAAAAAATAAATGTATCATATTGGACGAATCGCTGAGCAATAGATTTACAGCTATACGGAAGAATCAGCTCCCATTGCTCTTCATTTGAGTCAAAATAGTAAAGCCCGGTATCATTGGAAACCATCAGAGTTACGTAGTTTACATACGGCAAAGCTGTAACCGGTCCCTGTACATGCATGCAGTAGATGCCCTGGTTGTCAGGCAAGTTATGTTTCATGTTTTCCCAGGTCTGACCACCGTCTGTAGTGTGAGTTATGTAATTATCGCCAGCTACAAATACTTCATCATGGCCAAGTACCGCCAAGCTAGTCATAGCGTGATGACCATGCCCTGTGATCAATGACCAGGACTGACCATCGTCATTTGAGCGAAGCAATTCTCCATCGACAATATCACTCAAGGTGCACGCATAAATAGCAGGGTCATCCCAGAGCGAATATGCCATGTCGGTTACGCGGCCACCGTTGGATTCATAGACAAGAGTTTCAGTGTCACCCATGTCGTCACTGTAAAAAAGAGTACCTTTGAACCAGGCGTTCACACCGCCGGTAACAAGTCGATCGTCATATATTTGTCCTTCAACAACGGCATATTTTGCCATTCCAATCCAGCCTGGATTAGTATGGTCATCCCATACTCCAGTCTGGCTGTTGTAGCTGTAGAATCCTTCTTCAGTTGTTGCGTAAAGGCTATTACCAGACATGCAGATTCCATTAAGCAAATCATCTTCAGCACCAATAAGCTCCCATGGATAGATAGAAAATTCATCGGCAATAATTGGAGATGCGAGTAGTAAGAGCAGCACTAAGAACATTTTGAGGCTCCCTGTGTTGTACGACGCCATCGAATTGTTTTCATTATAATTATACATTATCATTGCATAGCCTGTCCACCGAACCGCCTTAATTCTGGCAAAATCCTTGAAATAAGCTATTCTTACGCCCTGTCCTGTTCTCAATTCATTATCAGAAAGCGGTATGAGAATGCAGATTAGAAATGTGGCAATTATTGCGCACGTTGATCACGGTAAAACAACTTTGGTCGATGAAATATTAAAGCAGTGTAATGTGTTCCGTTCCAACCAGGAAGTTCAGGAACGTGTTCTTGACTCCAATGATCTTGAGCGCGAGCGCGGCATCACAATTACATCAAAAAACTTTGCTGTTACATATAATAATACACGAATCAATCTTATCGATACACCTGGTCACGCTGACTTTGGTGGCGAAGTTGAGCGCGTCCTGAAAATGGCCGATGGCGTTTTACTTCTTGTTGATGCATTTGAAGGCCCGATGCCGCAAACTCGTTTTGTAATGCAAAAAGCCATGCAGTTGAACCTGAAACCTGTTGTGGTTATCAATAAAGTTGATCGCAACGGCTCACGCCCAGATGAAGTTCTTGATGAAATCTTCACTCTGTTTATGGAACTTGAAGCAAGTGATGAACAGCTCGATTTCCGAGGTGTTTATGCTGCTGGCCGTGATGGCTGGGCTGTTGGTGAACTTGAAGACAAACGTGAAAACCTGTTCCCTCTGCTGGATATGATCATTGACCACGTGCCTGCTCCAGTAGTTGAAGAAGGTCCAACTCAAATGCTGATTGCAGCGATGGATCACTCGGATTATGTAGGCAGAATTGGGGTTGGCAGAATTGTGCGCGGTTCTCTGGAGGCAAAACAGAAAGTTGTTTTGATTAAACGAGACGGTACTGAACAGCCATCTCAAGTCAGACGATTATATGTGTTTGATAATCTTGGCAAAAAAGAAGTTGAGAAGGTTCAATGCGGCGACATCTGTGCTGTTGTCGGTCTTGAGAGCGTAGATATTGGCGACACTTTGGCCGATGCTGAACACCCTGAGCCGTTGGACATAATTGCGGTTGATGACCCAACTTTGTCTATGAGTTTCATGGCAAACAACAGTCCCGGTTTTGGCAAAGATGGAAAATATGTAACAAGCAGACAGGTTC
>JABIBH010000231.1 GCA_018652925.1 bacterium
CTTTCGGCATCCAGACCATTCGAAGGAGCCCGCCGTCACCGGTGATAAATTTCCCCTGTGTAACATTGAACTTTGAATGACCGACAAAACCCGGTGAAGATGCGCCACCGCCCATAACACCGGCAAGTGTTGTGAACTTCATACCGGCAGGTGTTTCACCGGCATAGTCTCTTGAAACGGTCATAATCCCGTTGCAGGAGGGCAGCATGGCTGCTATACATTCACAGCATCCGCAGGTTGTCATCGGATCAATTACCATTGAGTAGAAGTTATAATGGGTTACAGCACCCCTTGAGGCTTTGTAAATAAAGTCATTTACACCTTTCCACTGACCAAGTACCGGATCAATACATGCGCCTTTTTCAATGGGCTGGTTGGGACCGGTAGGATTGATTTCAAAAGAAGCCTTGCAGTCCATCCAGTTGTATGCGCCGCAGAGACCTGTTCTTTCAGGGCTTACCGAGCAGACATGGTTTGGAGCAAATGACTGGCAGAGTGTGCATGAGTAGTATGTTTCAACATCTTCATCCTTCATGTTTTCAACACGCTCATCTCTTGTCCTGTATTCTGCCCTTGCTCTTTTTGTGAGTTTATCTACTTCAGCCTTATCAGTGAAAAGCGTTACCTGTACCTTGTCCACAATCTTTGTAAAATCCTGGTGGAATTTGGCATGAAGAACTACACCGATGTCCTTTAATGTAAAGCCTTTTTCAAAAGCGCCGTTACTGATACGAACCCAGGAGATATCTCTCTGGCCGATATGCATTATGCCCTGTATATAATTTACAAGATGATGAATCTGACGTTCCATAATAGGTTCGAAGTCTGTCTGGAATTCACGGCCTGCAATCTGGACGTAAATACCCAGAGGGAAGGTGTCTCCTACTTCCATTTCCGTGATATCTTTACCAACGACTTCAACCTTGCCGTCTTCGATATCGTTCATCTCGGCCATCTTTACAAGCTCGGTGCATTGTGTCTTGCCACCGCCTGTCTGGCAGAGAAGATCAGCGCCTCTGACTCTTTCACCTTCAAATGCAGGACCGAAAGAACAGGGTATGTCGATCTCGGATATTGTAACCTTATGACCCCTTACTTCAATAGATTTTTGTACCATTTCTTCATGTTCAACAGGAGCAACAACATGCTCATAAGTACAGATACCAGTTGGAAGTATTTCGGGAATCGGAGTGTCGGCAATAGTCGGGAAACCCCAGTTAACACAGCCTGCAGCAGCAACGCCCCATTCGGTACCAACATCACCAAGAGCATTAACAAATGCGAAGACTCTGTCTTTGTTGTATTTCAGTATTGTTTTATAATCACCAGGTTGAACACCGCCAAATGCCATAGCAGCCCTGTTGGCAAAACCAAGAGCAAATACGGCAGAAGAAATATCAGGACCAAATGGTACTATTCGTGTATTCCATCCAACCTGCATTCCCGCTTCAAGACATTGTTCAATAAGAGTATTGCCATTATGATTAGCAGCACAAAATATATAAAGTGATTTTTTCTGATAATCTTCAACAATCATTTTTGCAATTTCAGCATTTGGAGCAGCACCAACCATTGCAGCAAACCCGGGAGCTGAACCATCAACAAACTCAACTCCACGTTTTCTCAGGATTGTATCATCAGCAGCACCAACCCATAATTTTCCATTTTCAATATCAGGATCTTCCTGTGCAATATAAAAATCAGGATCATTCAGGTATCTTAATGCTTCTTTTACTTCATAAGCAATAATACCGGCCATACCGGCATCAAGGAGAGGTCCAAGGTACGGAAGCCAGTTTTTAAGTTTAATATGAGGTGGAAGAAGACCCTTTGCAAACGCCATTGGTTTTTTAAGATCTTCAAGAGTTTCAACCTTAATTCCGGTAATTGAATAAATAACCGGCAGATAGTATGCTGTATTCGGGAATCCAACTTTTGTACTAGCATCATAGGTCTGAAGTGCTTTTTCAAGTATCCCCTCAACCTCTGAAACTACTTTATATCCACCCTGAATGGCAGCAAATGCGATTAATTTTGACATATTTTGTTCCCCCTTCTTTGAGGATTTATTATATTTTTATTTAATTGTATTAGCCTTCAAGCGCCTGGCGATCAGCCATATCCATCATGACTCTTTCTCTTGCTTTATCGATACCCAACTCTTTTCTCTTTTTATCGATATGTGCAATCATCATATGCGCATGCTTGATTGGATCTGCTTCAACAGCCCACATGCCGCCATATAGCTCTTCCATGCCTGAGTTTAGGTACTCTTTAAATTCTGGAGCACCATCAATTGGGAGAGTGCCGCCAAATACAGTATAGATGCCACTACAGACAACATACTGACCGATGGAAATCGCCTTTTCACTCATCCATTCAGGTGCACTGCCGGCTACAGGCCAGTCACAAAGATCCTGACCCATGCCGCCCGCATTTACAACCTCAATGGCAGCATGCAAAACTCTGGAGTTATCAACGCAGGAGCCCATGTGAAGAACCGGTGGAATACCGACTGTCTCACAGATTTCAGCAAGTCCGGGGCCGCAGTATGCTGCAGCTGAATCCGGTTGTAGCAAACCGTCCATGGCAGCAGTGATACCACCGCAACCTGTTGTCAGAACAATAACATCATTTTTAATAAGTTCTTTAATAACAGTCAGGTGGGCGTTGTTATGTTTTTGTCTTGCATTGTTACAACCAACAACAGCTGCAACACCACGAATACGACCATTAATGATATTGTCATTGAGTGTGTAGTATGTTCCTCTGAAAGTACCACCCAGGTGATATTTAATGGATTCAACACCGAAACCAGCAACCTGTGATTCTTTTTCCGGTGGAATCTGCACTTCGGCATCACGGTTGTTATAGTTTTCAATGGCCATGGTTACAATTCGTTTAGCGTCTTCCATGGCATGATGCTCGTCAAACTCAATATGAATGACATTGGACTGTTCCATTTTAGCTATGGGGTGGGTGGTGATCAGTTTTGTATGGAAACATTTTGCCACATTGGCAAGGTTCTGAAATACACACTGAATATCCACAACCATTGCATCACAGGCACCGGTTACAATGGCCAGTTCCTGCTGCAGAAAGTTACCTGCATTGGGAACGCCATGTCTCTGGAGCACTTCATTGGCTGTACAGCAGATACCGCTGAGCTGAATACCTTTTGCACCATTTTTCTGGGCAAGTTCCAGCATGTCAGCAGACTGGGAAGCCGCAACAATCATTTCTGAAAGTATCGGCTCATGACCATGAACAATGATGTTGACATGGTCTGCTTTCATAACACCAAGGTTGGCTTCTGAAATCCGAGGAGATGGGGTTCCAAAC
>JABIBH010000232.1 GCA_018652925.1 bacterium
CAAAAGATTACTTTTTCTTTCAATAAAAGACTACTTGATTCGAGCCATGGATATAATACATATATCAAACCCAGGCTTTGCATTCTTCTTGAGGTCCATGAAGCTTGTAAGGCAAGACTTCTGAAAAACAGTCTTTTTCGTATCTTGAATAGAGTTTTGGTTTTGGGCATTATCCTAATCCTTTGACAAGAGTCAGAATAACAGCTGTTGCAACAGAACCAGCACCCAGTAAAATCCAACCTCTATGCCTGACATAGAGTTCAATTATGGAAGAAATACCCACAGCAACAGTCAACATAGGGACCATCGCAAATAACTTTGTTATTTCAGGTGATAGTTTCCAGAACATTGGAATCCACACCAGGACCAAAAATGCAATCCAAAAAGAAACTAGTATAATGCCTCTTGAGGCAGTGATTATCATACATCTAGTCTGAATTTTACCAAGTTCGCTGATTGTACCCGCTCTTAATTTTCTTATCCCGACTACAACCAGTCGGAAGTGGAGAATCCGTTCAACTTTTATCATCCATCCGCCAAGAAAACTACCAAAACAAACAGCAGTAATAACCCATCCCAAAAGAGCCATCTTATCAGAAATACCCTCTGTCAAAACTATCGGTGGTCTATAGCCCAAAGCAGTTAAAACAAGAACTGATGCCAGAACTATTGAGGTACGCTCCCCGGAACATGATTTGCCTATGGGAAGATTGCTTATGTTTAATAATTGTACAGGCAAAGCAATAGCAAACCCGATTGTGGCATCACCACAAATTACCCCGGCTAATATACCGGCCGGGAGTGGCTGGCTGAACCAGGTTTGAGCATATGAGGTTACATCCAGAGTCAGAATCGCCCCTAGAATCACAATTGCAAGAGCAGTCCACCAAGGCAGCAAGCTGATTAGTTCTGGAACGGTCATGGCATTATCGATTCTATTGCATCAAGAGCCAGTTTATCGATAGCATGTACTTTGACTCCAGGTACAGATTGAGCGTTAATAGTTATTCCGCTATTCAGGATCCTGCGCAAATAAGCTATGTCGGTTCTGTTGACATAAACATATTCAAACATTTCGTACTTGCTGTTTGAATGGTGCATGCCACCTACATTTACTTCATCAATTTTCACGCCTCTACGAACCAGGTCGAACATATCTTCCGGGTTTTCTACAAGTAATATTGTTTTGCATTCTAAAGGAAGATTGTTCAGAAAATCAGCAGTTGATTCTTTATCTAAAATCGATACTTCTATTTCTGGTGGAACCGCGGATTTGTATATTCTACTCTGCCAGGAGTCAGCGGCAATAGTATCGTTGCAAAGTACTATCTGATCAGGTTGTAAAATCCTGCTCCAGCCAACGGTTACTTGTCCATGAATGAGCCGGTCATCAATTCTGGCTAGAATAAGTGACAAGTCATCCCTCCTGAACAGGGCCCATTGCTGTGATTGCCTGCCGACCTTTTTCTACAAGTCTGCGAGGAAGTTCATCAATCGGCATTGTTTCACGCCAAGTAACAAAATCAAGGAGCATAGCCAGGTTCACTCCAGTAAGGATTCTGGTAGAAGAACCAGCAGCACCAGCTAGCTGTGCTGCATTAGCACAACTGCCGCCAAAATCGTCGATGAAAAGGATGGTATCACAATCTTGCTGGGAAGAGATCAACTCCTTGATTTCTTCTGCAAGTTCCGATACGGATTTACCACTATTACTTCTGCCTGTCAGACCGGGGACTGGTCCCATTATCATTTCCACTACAGAAACAAGTTCCACTCCAAATTCTCCATGTGTAACGACCAAGCCGTTAATCATCCAGAGCCTCCATTATTCATGGTCGTGACGAAGATACTGTCGCAAGTTATCGCCACCTTTGAGAGTATCCATTATGCGCTTATTCAGATCTTGCGCAGCATCAACACCATACAATTTAAGCATCAAATCCAGCGCAATGACCTCACTGATAACCGTTATGTTTTTCCCAGGGTAGATAGGGACCACTATTCGAGGAATTTTAATCCCCATAATTTCAGCTTGCTGATGTTCTAAACCAATACGTTCGTAATCGGCATCGTCCTGCCATTGCTCAAGACGCACCTCAACTTCAATCCGCTTCTGCATTCTGATTCCACGAACCCCAAATATTGCCTGAACATCAACAACACCAACACCACGGATTTCAATTTTATGCTGAAGGATTTCCCTGAATGTGCCTATCAAAACATCATTGTGTCGACGACATATCTCGACGATATCATCTGCCACCAGTCGATGTCCTCTTTCTACAAGGTCAAGAGCACATTCACTTTTACCGATTCCACTGTTGCCTGTAAAAAGCATACCAACACCGTACACATCAACTAGCGAGCCATGCACTTCAGTGCGGTCTGCAAAAGCATCTTCCAGATAAATATTAATTGAATGCAGAAAATCAACTGTGGGCATCTTGGTTCGCAGTAAAGGTATCTTAAATTCTGTAGCATAATCAATTATTGATTGAGGTACTTGCAGATTACTGGTTATAAACAATAAGGGTGGCTTAAGTTCAGCAACACGTCCCAGAGCAAGTTCTTGTTCATCAGTTGATAACTGTGTCAGATAAGAAACCTCAGATTTACCAAAAACTTGCA